>NZ_JBQCXF010000200.1:0-5197 GCF_051956635.1 Neisseria sp. P0022.S010
TGGCAGCCGTCGGCTATGCCGGTATTGAAGACTTGGACGTCGATGCTTTGAAAATGTGGCTGGATGACGTGTTGGTGGCCGAAAACGGCGGCCGTGCGGAAAGCTATACCGAAGAAGCAGGACAAGCGGTGATGAACCGTCCGGAAATCACCGTCCGCATCGATTTGCAACGCGGCGATACGACGGCGGCTGTTTATACCTGCGATTTGTCGCACGAATATGTGTCGATTAACGCGGATTACCGTTCTTAAAAACCTTTATCCTTGTTTTCAGACGGCCTTTGAGAAAAGTATCAAGGCCGTCTGAACACATTGACTGCGTGTTTATGATGAAATTTCCCCAGACTTGGGCGGCGCGCCTTGCCCACAAAATCCGCCAAACCAAACGCCTGTCGAAAAAGAGCATTGCCCTTCTGTTTTTGCTGGCAGGATCGGCATTGGTTGCCCTGACGGCTTTGATGTTTGCGTACTTGGCGGATTTGGCTTTGGAATGGAACGCCTTGTTGGTGGGAAAATATCCGTGGTTTGCGTGGGTGGTTTTGCCGCTGGGTTTGCCGCTTTTGGCATGGTTTACGCGAAAATTTGCGCCGTACACTTCCGGCAGCGGTATTCCGCAGGTTATCGCTTCTTTGTCTTTGCCTTATGGCGCGCAGAAAACCCGGTTGATTCGTTTGGGCGAAACCTTTTTCAAAATTCCGCTGACGTTTTGCGCCATGCTGTTGGGCGCGTCTATCGGCAGGGAAGGGCCGTCTGTGCAAGTGGGCGCGGCGGTGATGAACGCTTGGGGCGCGTGGTGTAAAAAGCACGGGCTGGCGTTTAGGGGTATGCAGGAAAACGATTTGATTGCCGCAGGTGCGGCCGGTGGTTTGGCGGCGGCGTTTAACGCGCCTTTGGCCGGTGTGGTCTTTGCCATCGAAGAATTGGGGCGCGGCGTGCTTTTGCGTTGGGAACGTCAAATCCTGATGGGCGTGTTGGCGGCCGGTTTCATCCAAGTGGCGATACAGGGCAACAACCCGTATTTCTCAGGTTTTCAAGGGCATGAGCTGCCAAACATGCTGATGTGGGCTGCGGTGTCGGGCATCGTCTGCGGTGTGGCAGGCGGATTGTTCGGCAGCTTTTTGTATCGCGGCGCGGCAGCATTCGCTCCGGTGCGCTGGCGCAGTTTCATCCGCCGTCATTTGTTGGTGGTCGCCTTTGCAATGGGTATCTTGCTGGCGCTGCTCGGTACGTTTTATCAAGGCAAAACCTATGGCACGGGCTATCACGAAGCCGCCGCCGCACTCAAAGGCGCGTATGAAGCGCCGATCGGCTTGGCCGCCGCAAAATGGGCGGCGACCGTGTTCAGCTACTGGGCAGGTATTCCCGGCGGCATCTTCACGCCGTCGTTAACCATCGGCGCGATGATAGGCGAACACATGGCTTCTTTCGCGCAACTGGGCGACGCGTCCAATGTCGCAGTTTTGCTCTGCATGGCCGCATTCCTTGCCGCCGCGACTCAATCGCCGTTGACCGCCGCCGTGGTGGTCATGGAAATGACGGGCGGACAGAATTTACTGTTTTGGATGTTGCTGACTTGCATCTTCGCTTCGCAAGTATCGCGCCAATTCTCGCCGCATCCGTTTTACCATGCCGCAGGTTTGCGCTTCAGACGGCATATTGAAGCTGAAAGCGGACATGTTCAGCACGAGAAAAAAGAATAGGTCGGTATATAAAAGGCCGTCTGAAAACTAAATTTCAGACGGCCTTTATTATGTCGTTTAAAGCTGTATTACGGTTTACTTAAACAGCAAAATCAGCAGCAAAACAACCGCAATCACACCCAGCCACAGGCTTTGGCGTTGCTGTACTTTAACCAAATGTACATAGGCATCGCGCATTTCCTGCTGGCGGTTTTCATCAATCAGCGCACTGATTTTGCGCGGCAGGGAAGGGATGATTTGCGCCCAATCGGGAACTTCGTTTTTGAGGTTGCGCCAAAGGGCTTTGGGGCCGACCTGTTCGTTCATCCAGCGCACCAAAAACGGTTTGGCGGTTTTCCACAAGTCCAAATCGGGATCGAGCTGGCGGCCCAAGCCTTCGATGTTGAGCAGCGTTTTTTGCAGCAATACCAGCTGCGGCTGGATTTCGACATTGAAGCGGCGGCTGACTTCAAACAGGCGCATCAGCACCAAGCCGAAGGAAATCTGCGAAATCGGTTTGTTGAACACAGGCTCGCACACGGCGCGGACAGCGGCTTCCAATTCTTCCGCACGCGTGTCGGCAGGCACCCAGCCCGATTCGAT
Source organism: Neisseria sp. P0022.S010 (assembly GCF_051956635.1). Lineage (NCBI taxonomy): Bacteria > Pseudomonadati > Pseudomonadota > Betaproteobacteria > Neisseriales > Neisseriaceae > Neisseria > Neisseria sp. P0022.S010. The sequence goes on from NZ_JBQCXF010000200.1 coordinate 2,282, forward strand.
GTGGGCGGTGGCGACGCGGTGGTAATCGCGGTTAAAGAAGGCGAGGAAGTTGATGGCGAGATAGCGTTTGTCGTAATCGGTCAGCGTGCCGACGATGCCGAAATCGAGGGCGATGTAGCGGTTGTCGGCGGCGACCAGAATATTGCCGGGGTGCATATCGGCATGGAAAAAGCCGTCGCGGAAAACTTGCGTGAAGAAGATTTCCACGCCGTAATCGGCGAGTTTGTGTAAATCAATGCCGTCTGCTTTAAGTTTGGCGATATCGGATACCGGCGTGCCGTCCATCCATTCGATGGTCAGTACATCGCTGGTGCAGTAGTCGTAAAACACCTTCGGCACAATCAGCATATTGCTGTTTTGGAAATTGCGCCCGAGTTGGCTGGCATTGGCGGCTTCGCGCATCAAGTCCAATTCGTCGTGCAGGTATTTGTCAAATTCGGCCACCACTTCGCGCGGCTTCAAACGCTTGCCGTCTGAAAACAAACGTTCCACCCAGCCTGCGCCAAAGCGCATCAGCGACAAATCCTGTTCGATAACGGGCAAAAGGTTGGGGCGCAAGACTTTCACTGCGACCTGTTCGCCAGAATGCAGGCGGGCTTTGTGTACTTGGGCGATGGACGCGCTGGCGACAGGCTCTGTTTCAAATTCCGCGTATAAAGTGTCGATGGATTGGCCCAAAGATTTTTCGATTTGCGAGCGTGAAAGCTGCGCGTCAAACGACGGCACTTTGTCTTGCAGCCTTGCCAGTTCGACCGCGTAATCGTGCGGAATCAAATCGGGACGCGTGGACAATACCTGTCCGAATTTGATGAAAATTGGCCCCAGGCTTTCCAACGCCAAACGCAGGCGCACGGCAGGCGTCTCGTGTTTGAACTTGGACGACTGCGGCAGCATATTGAGGAAAGTCCGCGCCCAACCCGGACGGACCAGCGAGGCAATCAGCTCGGCAAGGCGGTAGCGGTAGAGCGTGCAGAGGATGGTTTTAATGCGTTTGAGGCGGTTCATGATGGACGCAGATAAATCGAAAAAACAGAATTATATAGGAAAAACGGCCAAGGGCTTCAGACGGCCTGAGACTTTTGCAAAAACATTTGCCGCATGGCTAACAATTTTATAAAGGCTAAGGTTTTGCCGCCTCAATAAAAAGACGAATATTCACATCATAAATATTCGTCGGCTACTTGCCCAAACCGCCGATTCAAGACATAATCGGGAAATGTGCAGGAGAGTGTTACACCCAACTACAATGTAACCACCGAAGGCGCAGACACCCTTAAATCGCTCAGGTATCAGGGACTGCACATTGAAACAAACAATCTGGAGAGCGGCGTTAGAATAACGTCCACCGAAGGGGAGAAGGCCGTCTGAACCACCATTCAGACAACCGCGCAAAGCAGTGAGCAGACTGGTTTGCCATCATGCGGATACAGCCGAAAATCTCAGGTTCAAGGACAGATAGGGTCATCCGCGCACAGGTGCGCGGGCGGCATCTGAACAAAAAATCCGGAGAAACTTGAGAATGACTGCTCTGAAAACCACCCCATTTCATCAAGCCCATCAAGATGCAGGCGCGAAGCTGGTCGATTTTGCCGGCTGGGAGCTGCCCATCCATTATGGTTCGCAAATCGCCGAACACGAAGCCGTGCGCACCGACGCAGGCATGTTCGACGTATCCCATATGCTCGTTACCGACGTCGCCGGAGCGAACGCAAAAGCCTTTTTCCGCAAACTGATTGCCAACGACGTTGCCAAACTCGCTTTCGTCGGCAAAGCCCTTTATTCCGCGCTGCTCAACGACAACGGCGGCGTGATTGACGACTTGATCGTTTACCGTACCAACGAAGCCGAAACCCAATACCGCATCGTGTCCAACGGCGCGACCCGTGAAAAAGATACGGCGCAATTCCACAAAGTCGGACAAGAGTTCGGCGTTGCCTTCAATCCGCGCTACGACCTCGGCATGCTTGCCGTACAAGGCCCGAAAGCCATCGAAAAACTCCTGACCGTCAAACCTGAATGGGCAGACGTGATTCGCGGCCTCAAACCGTTCCAAGGTGCAGACTTGGGCAACGACTGGTTTGTCGCCCGCACCGGCTACACCGGTGAAGACGGCGTCGAAGTCATCCTGCCCGGCACTGAAGCCGTCGCATTCTTCAAAGCCCTGCAAGCAGCAGGCGTACAGCCTTGCGGCCTCGGCGCACGCGACACCCTGCGCATGGAAGCCGGTATGAACCTCTATGGCAACGATATGGACGACAATACCAGCCCGCTCGAAGCAGGCATGGGTTGGACGGTTGACTTGAAAGACGAAAGCCGCGATTTCGTCGGTAAAACTGCTTTGCTGGCATTGAAAGAAAAAGGCGTTGCCGTCAAACAGGTCGGCCTGTTGCTCGATAAAGGCGGCATCCTGCGCGCGCATATGGAAGTGTTGACCGACAAAGGCCAAGGAGAAACCACCAGCGGCGTATTCTCGCCAAGCCTGAAACAATCCATCGCCATCGCGCGCGTACCGAAAGACTTTGACGGCGATACCGCCAAAGTGCTGATGCGTGGTAAAGAAGTGGACGTACGCGTACTGAAGCTGCCGTTTGTCCGCAACGGACAGAAACAGTTTTAAACGTTAGATTAGTTTTCGTAACGAGGACGTAATTTACTGTCCTCTTCGAAAATTATGAATTCAAAATGAAATAGGTAACTTTTATGAGAAAAAGTAAGGTTATAACAATTGCAGCTACATTTTGGGTAATAGTTACAGGGTTTGCTTCTGCTAAAGAGATTTATCCTTTTGATTTGGTGAAAAAACAGCCGTATAAAGCAATTTGGGAGCAAGAAGTATGGCGAGAAGTCAGAGATAAAAATGATGATTGGTTGAAAGGGGCGGAGGGTGTTGCTGCACCATTGGAACCAGTAATAATT
>NZ_JBQCXF010000201.1:0-5158 GCF_051956635.1 Neisseria sp. P0022.S010
TCCGCGCATACCGCAGTCGTGGTGGGCAATGACCATGATTTCTTTGACTTTGAGTTCAAATACGGCCACCAACAAACTGCGCATCACCGAACCCCAAGGGTGGGTCACCAGCGCGCCGGCGTTTTTGATGAGCTTGGCATCGCCGTTTTTCAAGCCCAACGCATTGGGCAGCAGCTCGATAATGCGCGCGTCCATACAGGAGAGGATGGCCAGCTCGCGACCGGGGTATTTGTTGGTAAAGTATTTTTCGTATTCGCCCGTTTCGACGAAATGTTGGTTATAGGCGAGGATTTCGCTCAATTCGCTCATGATGTGCTCGTTTCGGATGGTTTACTCTATTATAGCGGTTTTCAGGGGGTATGGTTGTTTTGCAAATTCGCCGTAAACGGCTAAAATCGACGTATCTTTAGTTCTTTTGGAGGATGTGCCGTGTCTCAGTCTTTCCGCTTTGAACAGGTATTCGCGCCTGATGTCCACGACGCATTGTGGGATTGGGCACAAACCAGCTATGGCGCATCCGACGATTGGTGCATTCTGTATCTCAACGGCCTGCCTTTAGGCCGTCTGAACCCGTTATGGCGCGAACGCCTCGGGCAAGATTGGACAGGCAGGCAGTCGACCCTTTCAGACGGCCTGAATTTGGAAACCGACAGCTGGGCGGAAATGGGCGACAGTTTGCAAACGCTGGCGCAACAATGGCGCGAGTGCGGTTGGCTCAAAGGTTGGCGCGATGAAAAGTTCGACATCTGCGACCAGTCGGGCAAGCCTTTATGCGCACTCGAACGCGCCGCCTTCCGTCCGTTCGGCCTGATGAGTCAGGCAGTGCATTTGAACGGATTGGTCGAAACAGAAAACCGTCTGCGCTTTTGGATAGGCCGCCGCAGTCCGCACAAAGCCGTCGATCCAAACAAACTCGACAACCTGACCGGCGGCGGCATCAGCAGCGGCGAGAGGCCGTCTGAAGCCGTCTGCCGCGAAGGCGAAGAAGAAGCAGGCATTCCCGCTTCGTTAACCCCCCATATCCGACCGACCGCCCAAATATATAGTTTGCGCCCCGTTAACCGCGGTGTCCACAACGAAATCCTGCATATCTTCGACATTATCCTGCCCGAAGACTTCCAACCCGCCAACCAAGACGGCGAAGTCGCCGGTTTTGAACTGATGGACATCCCCACCCTGCTCGAAGCCATGTTGGGCGGACACATGATGCACGATGCCCAGATGGTTACGCTTGAAGCCTGCCGGCGATACGGCCTGATCAACCCCAAACATCCGCTGTCCGCATGGCTCGACAGCATCCGTTGCCGACCCCATTTTTAAAGGCCGTCTGAAACCATGTTGCAACTCAAAAACATCAACAAACGCTTCGGCAGCAAAACCGTTGCCCAAGACATCAACCTAAACGTCGAAGCAGGCGAAATCCTCGCCGTACTCGGCCGCTCCGGCTGCGGCAAATCCACCCTGCTCAAAACCATCGTCGGCCTGGTGCGTCCCGACAGCGGCGAAGTCTGGCTCAACGGCGACAACATCACCGACATGCCGTCTGAAAAACGCAATATCTCGCTGATGTTTCAAGACTACGCCCTTTTGCCGCATTTAACCGCCCTCGACAACGTCGGTTTCGGCCTCAAAATGCGCCGTCTGCCCAAAGCCGAAATCGAAGAACAATCCATGCAGGCCTTGCGCGACATCGGTTTGGAACACGAAGCGCAACGCAAACCCGAAAGCCTCTCCGGCGGCGAACAGCAACGCCTCGCCCTCGCACGCGCCCTAATCACGCGCCCGTCGCTGTTGCTCTTGGACGAAGCCTTCTCCAGCCTCGACACCCACCTGCGCCGCCACCTGCGCACCCTGACCGCCGAACGCATCCGCAGCCAAAACATCCCCGCCATCCTCGTGACCCACTCCGCCGAGGAAGCCTGCACCATGGCCGACACCATCGCCATCATGCACGAAGGCCGCATCCTCCAACACGGCACGCCGGAAACCCTTATCCGCCGCCCCGTCAACGCCCAAGCCGCCCTGCTGCTCGGTTTGTCCAACACCGACGACACACGCTACATCCCCCAACACGCCATCCGATTCGACCCGAACGGCACAGCCGTCCGCATCAGCGAAGCCGTCCCCCTTGCCGAAGGCACACGCCTCACCCTCGCCCATCCGCAATACGGCGATTTGATTTGGTATCCCCACGCCGACCACGATACGGACAAACCGCAAACCGGACAGGAAATCAGCATCAGCGTGGATGAAAATCAGATTGTTTGGTTTGATTGAATGTGATGGATTAAAAAAAAGAAAAAGGCCGTCTGAAAAGCAACAAACACCGTCATTCCCGCGCAGGCGGGAATGACGGCGGATGGGTTTGGGGCGGGGGAAAGGTTTCAGGCTGACTTGGGAAGGGCAGCCTGAAAATGGGGAGGCCGTCTGAAAGACGGATTCAGACGACCTCCCCATTGGTTAGTCGGTTACTTCAAGTAATTAATTAAATCTCCACGTCTAAACGTGGCGGCAAGTTGTTGTAAAGAAATTTCTGAGCTATCGTTGTAAAGTGCAGCAAGTGCCTGCCGGATGTCCTGTATTGCTGCTTGAAGGTAGGCTTCGCCCTTTTCATCCAGCCGTGCCTGCAAAGAAACGAAATTTTGATGATTAACCAAATCAAATGATGCCAATCCTAAATCTGCAAGAAGTTTCCTGCCAATCTGCATGGCAATAAAACAGGAAGCATAACGGACAAAGTCGGGATCATTTTCCTGCGGGCGTTTTCTTCTGTTCTCTGCCATACGGTAAATCAATACGGACAATACCGCCTGCGCCCCGTTCAAATTATCGAAAATTTCGCCATACAATTTACCAAAATGCTCCTTGGTGAAAAATTTCGCCTGCTGGGGTTTTTCTTTGACAACCGAAAGTACCGCTTCGGCAACCGTGCCTGATGTAATATCGTTTTTTCCTGCTTCCTGGCTACGCTTGCGTCGGTAGGTGTAACCCAACTCTGCAATCGATATCTCCAAACGCTGCTGCTGGGGATCGTTGGCTCTCAAATCCTTCAAATCCACAGGATTTTGGCTGTTGGTGGCATGGGTGATTTTCATAACCAAATCGTTTTGCTCTTTTGGCAGCTCGTAGATGCGCACCAACACGCTGGCATTGTCCGAAATATCGGAAAAATCTGCTATTGCGTTCATCAGGGTCATGGATGTCTGACCGCCGTTTACAATCTGCAAATCCGTAACATTGACCTGGTAATCGGATGTCTGCAAGGCATTATAGGAAAAACTTCTGCATATCAAAGTCAGCCCGTTATTGTAAAAATAGAAATTATCCGGCTCGTGTTGCAGGGTTCTTTGGATATCCTGATTAACGCGGTTTCCTGTCAAACCGAGATAACGGCGGATATTCCTTTCCAGTAGTTTTTCGCCATGCTGTCTCATTAATTGGGCAATTTCTTTAACAGGAATCCGCCCGATACAGACGCGGCTGAAATTCATATCTTCAATTACTGCTTTGCCTTTCAGCCGCAATACGGCATCGACAGGTTTTGTGCGGCTACGGATAGCCAGCAGGGTTTCATGGTTGGCATACTCCCATGACACTTGGGATACAGATTGAAATTCGCGGTCAATATCGGTTTGCGCTTCCCGGTTCCATTTCAGCCCGTTGTTGCAGGCGATAACCCGAATCTGCGGTATCTGCCCGTCCCGAATACGTGAGCGGATATCTTCGACTTTGGCTTTCAAGCGCATATTGATGCCGCCCAAATCGGCAGCCGGATTAAACAGATATTGAACGGCCTTGATTAATTTTTCTATGCCGGTTTGTGGGAAATTTTTATTTCCGTCCAAACTCTTGGCGTATTTTGACTGGATAAGGACAACGGAAAATTCCCCATCGTTTTCTTCATCTATATAAACAGCATCCGTTCCAAAATCTCCGCCTCCGTCAACCAGACAATCCAAGGCTGTTTCTTCATCCAAATCCAAAATGTCTTTGATACAGATAAAAGTAAACAGGGCGGATTTGAGTTTGTCCGTGTCATTTGGGTTGATGTTCAAAATTTGGCATACTTCATCTTTGGTTTCCTGCGGAATACCTAAAAGCTGTTGGTCTAAAATAGAAGCAGCGATATCCATGATAGTCTCCGTACATTTTTGAATTTTTAAAATATGAAAGCTGTGTTTCGGCCTGAAAACCACTCCACCGTTTTCAGGCTGCCTTCCAATCACCCTCTCAACTTCGCCAATTGCCCTTCCACTTTCCCCATCTTATCCATCAACTCAGCCAATTCCGCCTTATCCTTCTCCACCAGATGTGCGGGGGCTTTGTCCACATAGCCGGGTTTGGAGAGTTTGGCATTGAGTTTGTCCAAGGCTTTTTGCAGCTTCTCGGCTTCTTTGCTCAAACGGGCGGTTTCGGCGGCTTTATCGATTTCGACTTTCAGCATCAGGCGCGCGCCGTTGCAGACGGCGACAGGCGCGTCTTCGCTTTCGGGCAGGCTGTCCACCAGCTTGGCTTCGGTCAGTCGGGTCAGCGACGGCAGGTATTTGAGCAGGCCTTCGAGTTCTGCGCTGCCTTCGACGAAGAGCGGCGCTTTGACGTTTGGCGCGATACCCATTTCGCCGCGCAGTTTGCGCACTTCTTCCACCAAGTCTTTCAATGCGGCCATTTTGTCGAAGGCCGTCTGAACGATTTGTTCTTTATCGGCTTGCGGATAAGCGGCCAACATGATGCTGTCGGCGGTTTTGGCATTCGCCAGAGGCGCAACGACCTGCCACAGCTCTTCGGTAATGAAAGGCATGATTGGGTGCAGCAGGCGCAGGATGGTTTCGAGTACGCGCACGAGGGTGCGGCGTGTGGTGCGCTGGGTTGTCGGGCAGCCGGTTTGGATTTGCACTTTTGCCAGCTCGATGTACCAGTCGCAATATTCGTTCCATACAAATTCGTACAGCGTTTGCGCGGCAAGGTCGAAGCGGTAGGTTTCAAAGGCTTCGGCAACGGCGGCTTCGGCTTGTTGCAGTTTGCCGATAATCCATTGGTCGGCGAAGGTAAACGCCAACGGCTGCATTTCGTCTTGACCGCAGTCTTTGTCTTCGGTGTTCATCAACACGAAGTTGGTGGCGTTCCACAATTTATTGCAGAAGTTGCGGTAGCCTTCGGC
>NZ_JBQCXF010000202.1:0-5158 GCF_051956635.1 Neisseria sp. P0022.S010
AATCCTTCAACGTATTGGTTAAAGAGATTCGCTCACTGGGCTTGGATATCGATTTGGAACGCTACTAAACAGAAGTTTTCAGACGGCCTTTTAAGGTCGTCTGAAAAAGCGGTTTCAGAATAAGAATGAAGCAATCGGCATTTAGGCCGTCTGAAATCGAAAGTACCGGTTCCCAATATCGAAAATCCGCCATGCGGTAAAAATACTTCCTTCAAGGAGCAAAAATGAATTTGTTGAACTTATTTAATCCGTTGCAAACTGCCGGCATGGAAGAAGAGTTTGATGCCATCAAAATCGGTATTGCCTCTCCCGAAACCATCCGCTCATGGTCTTATGGCGAAGTTAAAAAACCTGAAACCATCAACTACCGTACGTTCAAACCTGAGCGCGACGGTTTGTTCTGCGCCAAAATCTTTGGTCCGGTCAAAGACTATGAATGTTTGTGCGGTAAATACAAACGCTTGAAATTTAAAGGCGTAACCTGTGAAAAATGTGGCGTAGAAGTGACCTTGTCTAAAGTACGCCGCGAACGCATGGGCCACATTGAATTGGCTGCACCTGTTGCCCACATTTGGTTCTTGAAATCCCTGCCTTCCCGCTTGGGTATGGTATTGGACATGACTTTGCGCGATATCGAACGCGTATTGTACTTTGAAGCATTTGTGGTAACCGATCCCGGCATGACTCCGTTGCAACGTCGTCAATTGCTGACAGAAGACGATTACTACAACAAACTGGACGAATACGGCGACGACTTCGATGCCAAAATGGGTGCAGAAGGTATCCGCGAATTGCTGCGTACCTTGGATATTACCGGCGAAATCGAAATCCTGCGTCAAGAGCTGGAATCTACCGGTTCTGACACCAAAATCAAAAAAATTGCCAAACGTTTGAAAGTATTGGAAGCCTTCCACCGTTCCGGTATGAAACTGGAATGGATGATTATGGATGTGCTGCCGGTATTGCCGCCTGATTTGCGTCCGTTGGTTCCATTGGATGGCGGTCGTTTTGCCACTTCCGATTTGAACGATTTGTATCGCCGCGTTATTAACCGCAACAACCGTCTGAAACGTCTGTTGGAACTGCATGCGCCTGACATCATCGTTCGTAACGAAAAACGTATGTTGCAAGAAGCAGTTGACTCTCTGTTGGATAACGGCCGTCGCGGTAAAGCCATGACCGGTGCCAACAAACGTCCGCTGAAATCATTGGCTGACATGATTAAAGGTAAAGGCGGCCGCTTCCGTCAAAACCTGTTGGGTAAACGTGTGGACTACTCCGGTCGTTCCGTGATTACCGTAGGCCCATACCTGCGTCTGCACCAATGTGGTCTGCCGAAAAAAATGGCTTTGGAACTGTTCAAACCATTCATTTTCCACAAATTAGAAAAACAAGGTTTGGCTTCTACCGTTAAAGCTGCGAAAAAATTGGTAGAGCAAGAAGTACCTGAAGTATGGGATATCTTGGAAGAAGTCATCCGCGAACATCCGATTATGCTGAACCGTGCGCCAACCCTGCACCGTTTGGGTATTCAAGCGTTCGAACCTATCCTGATCGAAGGTAAAGCGATTCAGTTGCACCCATTGGTGTGTGCCGCATTTAACGCCGACTTTGACGGTGACCAAATGGCTGTACACGTTCCATTGAGCTTGGAAGCACAAATGGAAGCACGCACGCTGATGCTGGCTTCAAACAACGTATTGTCTCCAGCCAACGGCGAACCAATCATCGTACCTTCTCAAGATATCGTATTGGGTCTGTACTACATGACCCGCGACCGTATCAATGCCAAAGGCGAAGGCAGCCTGTTTGCCGATGTGAAAGAAGTGCATCGTGCATACCATACCAAACAGGTTGAACTGGGTACGAAAATTACCGTACGTCTGCGTGAATGGGTGAAAAACGAAGCAGGTGAGTTTGAGCCTGTTGTTAACCGTTACGAAACAACTGTCGGCCGTGCATTGTTGAGCGAAATCTTGCCTAAAGGCCTGCCGTTCGAGTACATCAACAAAGCGCTGAAGAAAAAAGAAATTTCTAAACTGATTAACGCATCATTCCGTCTGTGCGGCTTGCGTGAAACAGTTATTTTCGCCGACCACCTGATGTATACTGGTTTCGGTTTTGCGGCAAAAGGCGGTATTTCCATTGCGGTTGACGATATGGAAATTCCGAAAGAAAAAGCAGCCTTGCTGGCTGAAGCTAATGCCGAAGTTAAAGAAATCGAAGACCAATACCGTCAAGGTTTGGTGACCAATGGCGAACGTTACAACAAAGTGGTCGATATTTGGGGTCGTGCCGGCGATAAGATCGCTAAAGCGATGATGGACAATCTGTCCAAACAAAAAGTCATCGACCGTGACGGCAACGAAGTTGACCAAGAGTCCTTCAACTCTATTTACATGATGGCCGACTCTGGTGCCCGTGGTTCTGCGGCTCAGATTAAACAGTTGTCCGGTATGCGTGGTTTGATGGCGAAACCTGACGGCTCCATTATTGAAACGCCTATTACCTCTAACTTCCGCGAAGGCCTGACCGTATTGCAATACTTTATTGCGACCCACGGTGCGCGTAAGGGTTTGGCGGATACCGCATTGAAAACTGCAAACTCCGGTTACCTGACCCGTCGTTTGGTAGACGTAACCCAAGACTTGGTGGTTGTTGAAGACGATTGCGGTACTTCAGACGGCTTTGTGATGAAGGCAGTGGTACAAGGCGGTGACGTAATTGAAGCTTTGCGTGAGCGTATTTTGGGCCGCGTTACTGCTTCTGATGTTGTCGATCCTTCGACTGGAGAGACTTTGGTTGAAGCCGGTACGTTGTTGACCGAGAAACTGGTAGATATGATCGACCAATCCGGTGTCGATGAAGTCAAAGTCCGTACGCCGATTACTTGTAAAACCCGTCATGGCCTGTGTGCACACTGCTATGGTCGCGACTTGGCACGCGGTAAACTGGTTAATGCCGGTGAGGCAGTTGGTGTGATTGCTGCACAATCCATTGGTGAGCCAGGTACTCAGCTGACCATGCGTACGTTCCACATCGGTGGTGCGGCATCTCGTGCGGCGGCAGCCAGCCAAGTAGAAGCCAAATCCAACGGTACAGCACGTTTCAGCAGCCAAATGCGTTATGTTGCCAACAACAAAGGCGAGTTGGTTGTTATCGGCCGTTCTTGTGAAGTAGTGATTCACGACGATATCGGTCGTGAACGTGAACGTCACAAAGTACCTTACGGTGCAATCCTGCTGGTACAAGACGGCGAAGCCATTAAAGCCGGTCAAACTTTGGCAACTTGGGACCCGCACACCCGTCCGATGATCACCGAACACGCAGGTACGGTGAAATTCGAAAACGTGGAAGAAGGTGTTACCGTTGCGAAACAAACCGACGATGTCACCGGTTTGTCTACTCTGGTAGTGATTGACGGTAAACGTCGTTCCTCTGGTGCTTCTAAACTGTTGCGTCCGACTGTCAAACTGTTGGATGAAAACGGTCTGGAAATTTGCATCCCAGGTACCACTACCCCAGTTTCTATGGCATTCCCGGTCGGTGCGGTGATTACCATCCGTGAAGGTCAGGAAGTCGGTAAGGGTGATGTATTGGCGCGTATTCCGCAAGCGTCTTCTAAAACCCGCGATATTACCGGTGGTCTGCCACGCGTAGCCGAATTGTTTGAAGCACGCGTGCCGAAAGATGCAGGTATGTTGGCAGAAATTACCGGTACAGTTTCCTTCGGTAAAGAAACCAAAGGTAAACAGCGTCTGATTATTACCGACGTAGACGGTGTAGCATACGAAACCCTGATTTCTAAAGAGAAACAAATTCTGGTACACGACGGTCAAGTGGTAAACCGCGGTGAAACCATCGTAGACGGTGCTGTAGATCCACACGACATTCTGCGTCTGCAAGGTATCGAAGCATTGGCCCGCTACATTGTTCAAGAGGTGCAAGAGGTTTACCGCCTGCAAGGTGTGAAGATTTCCGATAAACACATCGAAGTCATCATCCGTCAAATGCTGCGTCGAGTGAACATCGTTGATTCAGGTGATACAGAGTTCATTACTGGTGAGCAAGTTGAGCGTGGCGATGTGATGCTTGCCAATGAAAAAGCCATGGCTGAAGACAAAGAGCCAGCACGTTACGAAAACGTGTTGCTGGGTATTACCAAAGCTTCCTTGTCTACAGACAGCTTCATTTCTGCGGCATCGTTCCAAGAAACAACCCGCGTCTTGACAGAGGCCGCTATTATGGGCAAACAAGACGAGCTGCGCGGTTTGAAAGAGAACGTGATTGTCGGTCGTTTGATTCCTGCCGGTACAGGTTTGACCTACCACCGCAGCCGTCACCAACAATGGCAGCAAGCTGATCAAGAAACTTCTGAAACCGAAGCTTCAGACGAATAATCCCTTGGGATTATTGTGAAAATAAAACCGCAAGCCAGTCTTGCGGTTTTATTTTTTAGAGGATTTAAAAGAGAGTGGAGTTTAAGGCTGTCTGAATAAATAAGGAAAGCAATGGAGAAAATAAGTAGAGAGCAAATTACGGACTTATTTAAAATGACAAAGGCCGTCTGAATCTTTCAGACGGCCTTTGTTTCCAAAATTTAGACATAAATTGGAAAACACCAAACTTTATCAGTCATTTGCTTGACTAAACCCTTGCAGTAAAAATATAATTCCAATCTTGTCGACATGGTGTCGGCAAGTATTTAACTCAACAGGACGAGAAAATATGCCAACTATTAACCAATTGGTACGCAAAGGCCGTCAAAAGCCTGTGTACGTAAACAAAGTGCCTGCACTGGAAGCTTGCCCGCAAAAACGTGGCGTGTGCACCCGTGTATACACAACTACCCCTAAAAAACCTAACTCTGCATTGCGTAAAGTATGTAAAGTTCGCCTGACCAACGGTTTTGAAGTCATTTCATATATCGGCGGTGAAGGCCACAACCTGCAAGAGCACAGCGTCGTATTGATCCGCGGCGGTCGTGTAAAAGACTTGCCAGGTGTACGTTACCACACTGTACGCGGTTCCTTGGATACTGCAGGTGTTAAAGACCGTAAACAAGCCCGTTCTAAATACGGTGCTAAGCGTCCTAAATAATTATCGGGACTCAAATAGGCACGTCGGCCGCCTAAGCTGAACAACGGCCGAGTAAGTG
>NZ_JBQCXF010000203.1:0-5149 GCF_051956635.1 Neisseria sp. P0022.S010
GTATAACGTCTTAAAGTAAGTGATTGGTATCTTAAAGTAAATTATTACATCATATTTTATTTTGATTGATATCGAATAAAATAATTCACTCAGAAAGAAGGAATTTATGAGTTTTTCACAAACCGAATTAGTCAACGCAATGCGTTTGCTTTCTACCCGTCTGCCGCAGTTTCCAGAGCAGCAAAACCAAGTATCCCGCATGTTGCGCATTGTAACCGAACGTTTGAGCAGCCATTTGAACGAAAACCTGAAAGCGTTCGGCATCAATGAAAACCTGTGGTTTTCCCTGATGGCGGTTTACGTCAGCCCAAACAGCGAAATCCTGCCTTCGCGCTTGAGCGACCTGATGGACTTGACGCGCACCAGTGCGACACGCCTGTCGGACGATATGGTTGGGCGCGGCTGGGTAGAGCGTTATATCAATCAAAAAGACCGCCGTCAGATTGTGCTAAAATTGACCCCTTCAGGTGAGACCTTCATCCACGAAGTATGGCCGCAAATTGCCCGTCAGAGCGGCCAGGCGTGGGAAGATTTCACGAAAGAGGATTATGATACGCTGCAACACCTATTAGGTAAACTGTTGAACCGTTTGGGCAATTGACAACAGACGGCCTGATGGTCTGCGGCAGGCACACATAAACGGAGTCTGTATGAAATTAGGTTTGGTCAAATCAAGCGTATGCGTTGCCGCTGTTTCGCTGTTGGCGGCATGTGCGCCGTTCGGTAAACAGTCGCCTTTGGATGAGACAACAGCCTATCCGCTGCCGCAAGGCCAATCTGCCGCTACTGCCCAAGACGGCTGGTGGATGAAGCTGAAAGATAAAAAATTAAACAATTTGATTGCTTCCGCCATTCAGACGTCTACCAATCTGCGTGTCGTCAAGGCAAGGTTTGAGCAGGCTCAGGCGCAGCTGGGAGTTGTAGGAGCCGCAAACAAACCGCAACTCGGCTTGGGTGTAACCGGTATTGGTACCTATGTTTCACCCAAACCTCAGGCGGGTATGGTCGATACCGACCATACATTGGTTTTGGCGCACGCAGCTTTACAAGGCAGCTTGGTTTTCGACTTTTGGGGTAAAAACCGAGAGCAGATTCAAGCTGTTTTAGGAAAAAGCAGGGCTGCGGTGTATGAAGCGCATCATATCCGCACCGAGTTGGCTCACGCCGTTACCGCCCAATATTTTGCGTGGCAGATGGCAACAGAACAACTGGCTTTACTGGATACGCGCATAGAGCTGGCGGATAAGGCATTGAAACTGATGCAACAACGCGTTAAAGCGCAGCTGGCTCCTGCCGATGCCTTGCACTCTCTGGAAATGGCGCAACAACAATTACAGCTTGAAAAATCGGCATGGACTCAGAAAAATGAGAAAATCCGTAACAGTCTGGCTGTATTGACCGGCCGTGTACCGGGTGCATTGAATGGACAGGTTCCGGAAAAAATGGCGACTGTGCCGTCATTGCCGGTTAGCCGTATCGAAGCGGATTTGCTGGCGGCCCGCCCCGATATCGCGGCGCAAAAAGCTTTGCTTGAAGAGAAATGGCATATCGTTAAATCGACCGAAGCAGAGTTTTACCCAAATATCGAGTTGAAAGTTTTGGCAGGTATGACGCACATTGATGCGTTCAATCTGATTCGTGGACGAACTTCCGGTATGTTGGGCATCGTTCCGGCTTTGAATCTGCCATTATTTACTTCCGGGGCGCTGCAATCGAAATTGGCGGGCAAACGTGCCCAATATAACGAGCAGGTTGCCGTGTATGACCAAACCGTTTTGAACGCCATGCGTTCGGCGGCAGATGCCGTAGTCGACTATCAAAGCCTGAAAAGCCGACAAGATACTTGGAATAAGATGGTCAATATCGCGGATAAATCTGTACAAAATGCGAAAGGACGTGTTCGTGCAGGCTTGGATAACGGCTTGACCGCTTTGCAAAAACAAGACGAAGCTGCGCGTACAAAAATGTCGGCGGTTCAATACCATGCAGAATATCTGACAGCTTGGAGTAACCTCAATGCCCAGTTGGGCGGAGGCTTTAAATTAAATCAGAAATAGACGTTTTATTAAAACGCAGGCCGTCTGAAAGTGATTTCAGACGGCCTTTTGCTTACCTTATTTACATTTGCTACCGGAAGAAATTATTGTAATGAATAGAGTGTAACTATAGAATATGACCCTTTAGAGCGTTAAACGCGGATATTGGGGACTGATGGTATAAGTCAGCTGCCCAGTAAGACAATAATATCGTTATCACATGTGCAGAATTAAAGTTAGGACTTATGGATACTCAATCAGAAAAAAATAATGTCCAAAATGAAAAAGAAGTAGCCGCTTCCGGCGTTAAAACGCATCGCAAACGCAATTTGGTCATCGTTACACTTCTATTCCTTATTACGGCAGCCGGATTCGCTTTGGCGTATTTCCTGTTTTGGCAGCATGAAGAAGAAACGGAAGATGCTTATGTGGCCGGTCATTTGGTGATGATTACGCCGCAGGTGAACGGCACGGTTCGCAAAGTCATGTATGACGATACGGATGTCGTGAAAAAAGGCGATGTGTTGGTGGCTTTGGACGACAGCGATTTTCAGCTGGCATACGATCGTGCGCAAAATGAATTGATTCAGGCCATTCGTCAAAACAAGCAGCAAGCTGCGGTCAATTCTAAAGCCAAAGCGCAAGTGTTGTTGCGCAAAGCCGATTTGGCCCGTGTACAAGCCGATTTGCGCCGCCGTGAATCTTTGGCAGGTACGGAAGCGGTTTCCGGTGAAGAACTCAGCCATGCCCGTGCCGCTGTGGTTCAGGCTCAGGCTGCAGTGAAAGCGGTTGAGGCGGAAGAAGTTTCTGCTCAGGCAGCGTTGGGCAACAATATTCCTCTGCGCCAACAACCGGCAGTTCAGACGGCCATCAGCCACATTAAAGACGCTTGGCTGAATTTGCAACGTACGCAAATCCGTTCGCCGATCAGCGGCCAAATTGCCAAACGCAATGTCCAAGTCGGCCAGCGTATCGTACAAGGTACGCCGATGATGGCCGTTGTGCCTCTGTCTGAATTGTGGGTGGATGCCAACTTTAAAGAATCGCAACTGCGCAAAATGAAAATCGGCCAGCCTGTTGAAATGACAGCCGATTTGTACGGCAGTAAAGTGGTTTACCATGGCAAGGTAATGGGCTTATCGGCAGGTACGGGCAGTGCGTTCTCATTACTGCCGGCGCAAAACGCAACGGGCAACTGGATTAAAGTTGTGCAACGTGTGCCGGTGCGTATCAGTTTGGATGCCAAAGAATTGCAACAAAATCCGCTCCGTGTCGGTTTGTCGATGACTGTTAAAGTCAATATTGCCGAGAAGGGCAGCAGTAAAGCCATGACTGCCGAAGCGGAACGAAATACTACTACATTGCCGGAAACGGAAAGTGTGGATTGGAAAGCCGCCGATGCTTTAGTCGATAAAATCTTCGAGCAATACGCAAAATAATCTTTTCAGACGGCCTGAGTCTTTTATTGAAGGCTCAGGCCGTCTGAAATATTGATTCTCTTCAATCGACCGCTTTGGCGGTTGTCTTATAGTTTACAAATATGAATTATCCGCCGTTACAAGGGTTTAAGCTGGTGTTGGCAACTTTGGCGCTCAGCTTGGCCGTATTTATGGAAGTCTTGGACAGTACCATCGCCAACGTCGCCGTGCCTGTTATTGCAGGGGATTTGGGTGCGGCTACTACGCAGGGAACTTGGGTGATTACCTCATTTGCCGTAGCCAATGCCATTTCCGTCCCCCTGACGGGTTTTTTGGCTAAGCGGTTTGGCGAGGTCAAAATCTTTATCGCCGCTGTGATCGGGTTTGTCGTAACGTCATGGTTGTGTGGCATTGCACATAATCTTCAAGCCTTGGTTTTTTTCCGTGTATTGCAAGGCTTCATCGCCGGGCCACTGATTCCCTTGTCCCAAAGCCTGTTGATGGCTTCCTATCCGCCTGAAAAACGAACATTGGCACTGGCCTTATGGGCGATGACCGTCGTTGTTGCCCCTGTATTGGGGCCGATTTTGGGCGGTTGGATTTCGGACAACTGGCATTGGGGATGGATTTTCTTTATCAATATCCCGATCGGGATTTTGTCTGCAACTATTTCTTGGAAACAGCTTAGACATAGGGAAACTGAAATCGTCAGGGCGCCAATCGATTATGTCGGGTTAGTGTTGATGATCGTCGGTATCGGCGCATTACAAATGATGCTGGATAGGGGCAAGGAATTGGACTGGTTTGCCTCGGGAGAGATTATCGTTTTGGGCGTTACCGCTTTGGTGTTCCTGACATATTTTATTGTTTGGGAGCTGGGCGAGAAATACCCGATTGTCGATTTGTCATTGTTTAAAAATAGAAACTTCACGATAGGCGTCGTTGCTACATCGTTGGGCTTTATGGTCTATATGGGCACATTGACCCTGCTGCCTTTAGTGCTGCAATCAAATCTTGGCTATACCGCTACTTGGGCAGGCTTGGCTGCTGCACCGGTGGGTTTCCTGCCGATTATTTTGTCACCGATTATCGGTAAGTTCGGCAATCGCGTCGATATGCGCCTGTTTGTCAGTGCCAGCTTCTTGGTTTTTGCTTACACATTCCATTGGCGCACCGATTTCTATGCTGGTATGGATATGAGCAACGTCGTTTGGCCACAGTTTTGGCAGGGTTTAGGCGTAGCCATGTTCTTCCTGCCTTTGACGAGCATTACCTTGTCGCATATGAAAGGCAATCAAATTGCCTCGGCCAGTAGCTTGTCTAACTTCTTGCGTGTCTTTATGGGTGGTGTCGGAGTATCTGTTGTCAGCACCATGTGGGAACGACGCGAAGCTCTACACCATACTCAACTGACCGAACATGTTAACTTATTGTCCTCAATCAGTAACCAATCTATTCAAGGCATGATGGCCAATGGCCTGAGCAAGGAACAGGCTTTGGAGGCGATAAATAGTACCATTTCCCAGCAAGGCTTTATTATTGGCTCAAATGAAATATTCTTGGCAGGCAGTATCATATTCATCAGTATGATTCCCATTATTTGGCTGGCAAGACCTCCGTTTAACGGTTCCGGCGGAGGAGGGCATTAGATAAAAGGCCGTCTGAATTTCAGACGGCCTTTTATCTATATATTAT
>NZ_JBQCXF010000204.1:0-5104 GCF_051956635.1 Neisseria sp. P0022.S010
TAACAGTTAATATCATCTATCCCGTCCGTTTCAGACGGCCTATTGGAAATTATGCCGTCTGACAATGCAAATATCAAAGGCTATTCTTGAAAGCACGGCTGATTCAGGCGATAATCGGCACACTTTTTTCATATTTCCAATCTTGTCCAAGGAAGGTCAAACCATGTCTCAACTGGCAAACGCAATCCGTTTCCTCTCAGTCGATGCCGTACAGAAAGCCAACTCCGGCCACCCGGGTGCGCCTATGGGTATGGCGGAAATGGCGGAAGTATTGTGGACGAAGTTCCTCAATCATAATCCGGCCAACCCAAAATTCTACAACCGCGATCGTTTTGTCCTCTCCAATGGTCATGCTTCCATGATTCTTTACAGCCTGTTGCACCTGACCGGCTATAACGTTTCCATTGATGATCTGAAAAACTTCCGCCAACTGCACAGCAAAACCCCCGGCCATCCGGAATATGGTTATACCGACGGCGTGGAAACCACAACCGGCCCATTGGGACAAGGTATTGCCAACGCTGTGGGCATGGCTTTGGCTGAAAAAATCTTGGCTGCCGAATTCAATAAAGACGGTTTGAACATCGTTGACCACCACACCTACGTCTTCATGGGAGACGGCTGCATGATGGAAGGCGTATCGCATGAAGCCTGCTCGCTTGCCGGTACTTTGGGCTTGGGCAAATTGATTGTTTTATATGATGACAACAATATTTCCATCGATGGTAAAGTAGACGGCTGGTTTACCGAAAATATTCCGCAACGCTTTGAAAGCTACGGCTGGCATGTGATTCCAAATGTAAACGGTCATGACACTGATGCCATTCAGACGGCCATTGAAGCGGCCAGAGCCGAAACCGGCAAACCTTCCCTGATTTGCTGTAAAACCTTAATCGGTAAAGGCAGTGCCAACAAAGAAGGCAGCCATAAAACCCACGGTGCGCCTTTGGGTGCGGACGAGATCGAAGCCACGCGCAAACATTTGGGTTGGGCTTATCCTGCGTTTGAAATCCCTCAAGAAATCTATGCAGCATGGGATGCAAAAGAAAAAGGCGCGAAACTTGAGGCTGAATGGAACGAACTCTTCGCTCAATATCAAGCCAAATATCCTGCCGAAGCCGCAGAATTTGTGCGCCGCATGGATAAAAAACTGCCTGAAAACTTCGACGCTTACGTTCAAGCCGCATTGAAAGAAGTGTGCGCCAAAGCAGAAACCATCGCCACCCGTAAAGCCAGCCAAAACAGCATCGAAATCTTAGCAAAAGAGCTGCCTGAATTGGTGGGCGGTTCTGCCGACTTAACCCCGTCCAACCTGACTGACTGGTCAAACAGCGTTTCCGTTACCCGCGAACACGGCGGCAACTATATTCACTACGGCGTGCGCGAGTTCGGCATGGGCGCAATTATGAACGGCCTTACCCTGCATGGCGGTGTGAAACCATTCGGCGCGACTTTCCTGATGTTCAGCGAATACGAGCGTAACGCCTTGCGCATGGCTTCGCTGATGAAAATCAACCCTGTATTTGTGTTCACCCACGATTCCATCGGTTTGGGCGAAGACGGTCCGACCCACCAACCTATCGAGCAAACTGCCACTCTGCGCCTGATTCCAAATATGGATGTATGGCGTCCATGCGATACCGTTGAATCTTTGGTAGCGTGGTCTGAAGCCGTTAAAGCGGCCGATCACCCATCCAGCTTGATTTTCAGCCGTCAAAACTTGAAATTCCAAGCGCGTGATGAGCAACAGCTGAATGACATCAAACGCGGTGCTTACGTAATCAGTGAAGCTCAAGGCAATGCCAAAGCAGTTATCATCGCCACCGGCTCTGAAGTTGAGTTGGCTCTGGAAGCGCAAAAGGTATTGACAGAACAAGGTATCGCCGTGCGCGTTGTTTCCATGCCTTCTACCAATGTATTCGACCGCCAAGATGCTGCCTACAAAGCCGCCGTTCTGCCGGAAGGCTTACCACGCGTAGCCGTAGAAGCAGGACATGCCGACGGTTGGTATAAATACGTCGGTTTGAACGGTGCAGTGGTCGCTATCAACCGCTTCGGCGAGTCTGCACCTGCTGACTTGCTGTTCAAAGAATTCGGCTTTACCGTAGACAATGTGGTTGCCACTGTTAAATCCGTTTTGTAAATCAGATTTTTGATTGAGATAAAAAGGCCGTCTGAAATTTCAGACGGCCTTTTATTTTTCAGTCGGTTAAACAGTTTCTGTTTCAGGTTTGACCTTGCTTTTCTTAAACTTCAACACGGCTTCTTCTTTTGCTGCATCCCAGTCTATCAGTACAAAGCCGCCTTCGGCGAGTTTGCCGAACAGAAGTTCGTCGGCGAGCGGTTTGCGGATTTTTTCCTGAATCAGGCGGTTCATTGGGCGTGCACCCATTTGTGGATCGAAACCTTTTTCCGCCAGATATTTGCGCAATGCCGGTGTGAATTCGGCTTCGACTTTTTTGTCGAGGAGTTGGTGTTCGAGCTGGAGCAGGAATTTGTCCACGACTTTGGCGATGATGGGTTCGGACAAGGGCGCAAACGGGATAATTGCGTCCAAGCGGTTGCGGAACTCTGGTGTGAAGAGTTTGTTGATTGCCTGCATTTCGTCGCCGCGTTCGCGTTTGGCAGTAAAGCCGAGGCTGGGGCGGCTGAGGCTTTCTGCGCCTGCGTTGGTAGTCATAATCAGAATGACGTTGCGGAAATCGGCGCTCTTACCGTTGTTGTCGGTCAGTTTGCCTGCGTCCATGACTTGCAGGAGGACGTTGAAAATGTCGGGGTGGGCTTTTTCGATTTCGTCCAAGAGCAACACGCAATGCGGCTGTTTGTTGACGGCTTCGGTCAAAAGGCCGCCTTGTTCAAAGCCGACGTAGCCCGGCGGCGCGCCGATGAGGCGCGATACGGCGTGGCGTTCCATGTATTCGGACATATCAAAGCGTTGCAGCGGTACGCCCATCGAGTAGGCAAGCTGTTTGGCGACTTCGGTTTTGCCGACGCCGGTCGGGCCGGAGAAGAGGAAGCAGCCTATGGGTTTGTCGGGCAGGGCGAGGCCGGAACGCGACATTTTGACGGCGGCAACCAACGCGTCAATGGCGTTTTCCTGACCGTAAACCATGTTTTTCAAATCGCGACCGAGGAATTGCAGCACTTGTTTGTCGTCGTGCGACACGGTTTTTTCAGGAATCCGCGCGACTTTGGCGATGACGGTTTCGATTTGCGCTTTGCCGATGACTTTTTTCTGTTTGGATTTGGGCAAAATCCGTTGCGCCGCGCCTGCTTCGTCCATTACGTCGATGGCTTTGTCGGGCAGGAAACGCTCGTTGATGTAGCGGGCGGAGAGTTCGGCGGCGGCTTCGAGTGCGCCTTGCGTGTAGCGGACTTGATGGAAGCCTTCGAACATCGGTTTCAAGCCGCGCAGGATTTGCACGGTTTCGGCGACGGTGGGTTCGACCACGTCGATTTTTTGGAAGCGGCGGCTTAGGGCGTGGTCTTTGTCGAAAATGGTGCGGTATTCGTCGTAGGTGGTCGCGCCGATGCAGCGCAGCGAGCCTTTCGCCAGCGCGGGTTTGAGCAGGTTGGACGCATCCATCGTGCCGCCGCTGGTGCTACCCGCGCCGATGATGGTGTGGATTTCATCGATGAACAAAATGGCGTGCGGGATTTTTTCGAGCTGTTTCAAGACGGATTTGACCCGCGCTTCAAAATCGCCGCGGTATTTCGTACCCGCCAAAAGCGAGCCCATATCCAGCGCGTACACTTCAGCATCTTTGAGCGCGTCGGGAATGTCGCCGTTGACGATTTGATGCGCCAAGCCTTCCGCCAGCGCGGTTTTGCCAACGCCTGCTTCGCCGACCAAAAGCGGATTGTTTTTGCGGCGGCGGCACAGGATTTGCACCAGCCGTTCCATTTCGTGTTTTCTGCCGATTAAGGGGTCGATGCGACCGGCTTTGACTTCGGCGTTGAGGTTGACGGTGTAGTCGGAAAGGGAGCCGGTTTTCTGTTCCGCTTCCTCGCCCTCGCGTCCCTGGCCGTCTGAATCATTGCCATCCTCGTCATCGGGCGAGCCATGGGCAATGCAACGCAAGACTTCAAAGCGCGTAATGGATTGCAATTTGAGGAAATAAACGGCATGGCTTTCAGATTCGCTCATCATGGCAACCAAAATATCTAAAGGCTCTACTGCGGCTTTGCCGGCAGACTGGGTATGCACCATTGCCCGTTGGATGACGCGTTGGAAGCCCAATGTCGGCTGGGTTTCTACCGTATCTAGAAGATGATCGGGAATTTGCGGCGTGTTTTCAGCAACGCTGGCCGCAAGCTGCTCGGACAGGACTTTTAAATCCGCACCACATAGTTTCAAGACGTTCGGCACAGCCGCATCTTCTTCTATCAGCACCAAAAGCAGGTGTTCCAAGCTGATAAACTCATAGCGGGCGTTGCGTGCTTCACGATAGAGCAGTTGCAGGATGTGTTCCAATTCGGGTGAAAGCATGATTTAAACCTCTTCGACTATACATTTGAGCGGATGCCCTTCAGCTTTAGCACGTTCCATGACCTGATGCTGCTTGGTCTGCGCAATATCGCGCGTATAGGTGCCGCACAGGCCTTTGCCTTCGTGGTGCACCAACAACATGACGGCCACTGCTTGTTCCTGTGTAAGCATAAAGACTTCGGTCAGGATTTCGACGACAAATTCCATGGTGGTGTAATCGTCGTTCAATAAAAATACGCCGTAACGTTTCGGCGGCTGTGTGTTGATATCGCTGAGCAGGGTATCGGATTGGTGGTCGGTATTCGGATGGTTCATAATCTTAGGTTTCAGTTTTCAGACGGCCTGTTTTAGAGTGTAAACCGTTTTCTGTTGTATTTCGGCAATTTTTTTCTATTTTCCCACTTTTTTGAAAACATAGCTTGACGTTTTGTCTTAACAAATGTAAAAAGACAGTTAAGCAGAAGTTGGCACTCGACCGCGTATGCAATACGGGGGAGAAACGCTGAACGTTTTAGTTTGCTGTATGCCTTGTTTTGCTGATTTTGTTAATTTTTAAGTATAGGAAGTTTCTAATGGCAACCGGTATCGTAAAATGGTTTAACGACGCTAAAGGTT
>NZ_JBQCXF010000205.1:0-5104 GCF_051956635.1 Neisseria sp. P0022.S010
TTCTTCGGCCATGATACATCCTTTCAATGGATTGAGGAGTGGAAAGATTTATAAAGATAGCATCTTTAAACGGATAAACCAAGCAGTACAAATCTGCCTTGTGATAATGCCATGACTTGGAACAATAAATTTGCTTGTAAAAGCGTTCAGGCCGTCTGAAAAAATCCAAAGAGGAGTGTTGGTTTTTATGGTTTGAAATGGCAACAGAAAGATTTAAGAATGCTTGATTTGAAGGGATAAACTGACATTGAATTCAAAAAACAATACAATGTTATCATCATCTGGAAACAGCCAATTTATCGGAGTATATATGTATTCATACCACAGCGAACGCCATTTCAGCGACCGCAACAGCTGGCTTCGGGCAAGCGTATTGGGTGCCAATGACGGCCTGATTTCCACTGCTTCTCTATTGACGGGCGTAGCCGCAGCCGCGCCAGATTTCCAAACCCTGCTGTTGACGGGCGTTTCGGCGCTTATCGGGGGCGCGGTGTCAATGGCGGCGGGGGAGTATGTTTCCGTGTCCAGCCAATCGGATACGGAAAAAGCCGATTTGCACAAAGAACGCTACGAATTGGCAAATAATCCTGATGCGGAGTTGGAAGAGCTGACGGAAATTTACCGCCGTCGCGGTTTGTCCGACCCGCTCGCCGCAGAGGTGGCCAAAGCCTTGATGGAACACGATGCGCTCGCCGCCCACGCGCGCGACGAAATCGGCATTACCGAAACATCTGCCGCCCAACCCATGCAGGCCGCTCTGGCTTCTGCCGCTTCATTTTGTGCCGGCGCGATTTTACCTTTACTGGTCGCATTGACAGCTTCTAGTGCCATTGTTCCGGCCTTGGCAGTTTCCACTTTATGCGGACTGGCAGGATTGGGCTATGTCTCCGCCAAACTCGGCGGCGCACCTGTTGTCCCTGCCGTTTTGCGCGTGTGCTTATGGGGCGTAGCGGCATTGGCGATAACCGGGTTTATTGGAAAATTGGCGGGTGTGGCCGTCTGAATGCAAGGCCTTATATTCTTTTAAACCTGTATCCAGTAAAATTGAAAATATATTTGATCGCTAAAGGCCGTCTGAAAATTTTTCAGACGGCCTGTGGTGCTTGTATTTACTTATTACAAACTGTTTTGTCATGACCTATCCGATTCCCAAACCCCGTGAAAAATCCCGTTGGCTCAATCTGTCTCAAGGCTCGTTGCCCTTGGCTTTGGCACGTTATCTGCCGCATAAGCGGCTCAAAGTCGTGCTGACCCAAGATGCGGAACAGGCGTTGCGCCTTCAGACGGCATGGCGGTTTTTCCGTCCGCACGATACGGCGGTGTTCCTGCCGGACTGGGAAACGCTGCCTTACGAGCGTTTTTCGCCGCATCAGGATTTGGTGTCGGAGCGGCTCTCGGCGTTGTGGCAGATTAAGAGCGGCGCGGCGGACGTGTTGTTCGTACCGGTTGCCACGGCGATGCAGAAGCTGCCGCCCGTGCCGTTTCTGGCGGGGCGCACGTTTTGGCTGAAAACGGGGCAGACTTTGGATATAGGCCGTCTGAAAACCGATTTGGTGGACGCGGGCTACAACCATGTTTCCCATGTTGTCGCGGCGGGCGAATTTGCCGTGCGCGGCGGGATTGTCGATTTGTTCCCGATGGGCAGCGAGATGCCTTACCGCATCGATTTGTTCGACGATGAAATCGACAGCATCAAAACCTTTGACACCGACACGCAGCGCACCATCTCCCCCGTTTCCGAAATCCGCCTGCTGCCGGCGCACGAGTTCCCCACCGACAGCGAGGCGCAAAAAATCTTCCGCAGCCGCTTCCGCGAGGAAGTCGATGGCAATCCGAACGATGCCGCCGTGTACAAAGCCGTCAGCAAGGGCCACTTCGGCGCGGGCGTGGAATATTATCTGCCGCTGTTTTTTGAAAACGAGCTGGAAACGCTGTTTGACTATATCGGCGAAGATGCGTTGTTTGTTTCATTGGGCGACGTTCACGCCGAAGCCAACCGCTTTTGGAGCGACGTCAAATCGCGTTACGCCATGGCGCAGGGCGACGAAAATTATCCGCCTTTGCTTCCACAGCATTTGTATCTCTCTTCCGACGTATTCGCAGGCCGTCTGAAAAACTACGGACAAGTGCTGCCCGATGTTTCCGGCAAGGAACACACCCTGCCCGACCTTGCCGTCAACCGCCAATCCGACGAACCGTTGCAGGCATTGAAGGATTTTCAGACGACCTTTGAAGGACGGATTTTGCTGTGCGCCGAAAGCTTGGGACGGCGCGAAACCATGCTCGGCTTCTTGCAGCAAAACGGTTTGAAGGCCAAACCTGTGTCCGACTGGCAGGGCTTTTTATCGGCACACGAGCCGCTGATGATCACGGTCGCGCCGTTGGCATACGGGTTCAAACTGGGCGGGCTGCAATCCCCGAACCAACAGCAACCCACTCCCGCCTCTGAGGGAGAAGGCAAAGCGGTTACCGACCAAACCGAATTTTCCGCAACCGCAACAAACCCTCTCCCTAGCCCTCTCCCGCAGGAGAGGGAACAAAGTGCAGCCGCCATTTCAGACGACCTAAAAACCGAAAGTAGCCTGCACCCCGTCGAAAATAGTCTGCACGAGCAAATCCGACAGCAACCTGCTCCCACCCCCGTGGGGGAAGGTTGGGGAGAGGGCAAAGCGGTTGCCGACCAAACCGAATTTTCCGCAGTCGCAACAAACCCTCTCCCACAGGAGAGGGAACAGAATGCAGCCGCCATTTCAGACGACCTGAAAACTAAAAGCAGCCCGCATCCCGTCGTAAATGATCTGCACGGGCAAATCCGACAGCAACCTACTCCCTCCCCCGTGGGGGAGGGTTGGGGAGAAGGCAAAGCAGTTGCCGCTCAAAGTGCCATCGCCGTCATCACCGAATCCGAGCTTTATCAATACGTTGCCCGTTCGCGCGTCCACGACCGCCGCAAGAAACACGCCGCCGTTTCAGACGGCCTGTTGCGCGACCTTGCCGAAATCAACATCGGCGACCCCGTCGTACACGAAGAACACGGCATCGGGCGGTATATGGGCTTAGTAACGATGGATTTGGGCGGCGAAACCAACGAAATGATGTTGCTCGAATACGCGGGCGAAGCGCAGCTTTATGTGCCTGTTTCGCAACTGCATTTAATCAGCCGCTACTCCGGCCAGGCGCATGAAAACGTCGCCCTGCACAAGCTCGGCAGCGGCGCGTGGAACAAGGCGAAGCGCAAAGCCGCCGAAAAAGCGCGCGACACCGCCGCCGAGTTGCTCAACCTCTACGCCCAACGCGCCGCCCAATCGGGACACAAGTTTGAAATCAACGAGTTGGACTATCAGGCGTTTGCCGACGGCTTCGGCTACGAAGAAACCGAAGACCAGGCCGCCGCCATCGCCGCCGTGATTAAAGATTTGACGCAGGCGAAGCCGATGGACCGCCTTGTGTGCGGCGATGTCGGTTTCGGCAAAACCGAAGTCGCCCTGCGCGCCGCGTTTGTGGCGGTGATGGGCGGCAAACAGGTTGCCGTACTCGCCCCGACCACGCTTCTGGTGGAGCAGCACGCGCAAAATTTCGCCGACCGCTTCGCCGATTTCCCCGTGAAAGTCGCCAGCCTTTCGCGTTTCAACAACAGCAAAGCCACCAAAGCCGCGCTGGAAGGCATGGCGGACGGCACAGTCGATATCGTTATCGGTACGCACAAATTGGTGCAGGACGACATCAAATTCAAAAACTTAGGTTTAGTGATTATCGATGAAGAACACCGCTTCGGCGTGCGCCAAAAAGAGCAGCTCAAACGCCTGCGCGCCAATGTCGATATCCTCACCATGACCGCCACGCCGATTCCGCGCACCCTCAGTATGGCGCTAGAAGGTCTGCGCGACTTCTCGCTGATTACCACCGCACCCAGCCGCCGCCTCGCCGTGAAAACGTTTGTCAAACCCTTCAGCGAAGGCAGCGTGCGCGAAGCCGTGTTGCGCGAACTTAAACGCGGCGGGCAGGTATTTTTCCTGCACAACGAAGTGGATACCATCGAAAACATGCGCGAGCGGCTGGAAACCCTGCTGCCCGAAGCCCGCATCGGCGTGGCGCACGGACAACTGCGCGAGCGCGAGTTGGAGCAAGTCATGCGCGACTTTTTGCAGCAAAGATTCAACGTATTGCTCTGTTCCACCATCATCGAAACCGGCATCGACATTCCCAACGCCAACACCATCATCATCAACCGCGCCGACAAATTCGGACTGGCGCAACTGCACCAGCTTCGCGGGCGCGTCGGCCGCAGCCACCACCAAGCCTACGCCTACCTGCTCACACCCGAATACATCACCAAAGACGCAGAAAAACGCCTCGACGCCATCGCGGCGGCAGACGAACTCGGCGCAGGTTTCACCCTCGCCATGCAGGATTTGGAAATCCGCGGCGCAGGCGAAATCCTCGGCGAAGGACAGTCCGGCGAAATGATACAGGTCGGCTTCACGCTCTACACCGAAATGCTCAAACAAGCCGTGCGCGACCTCAAAAAGGGCCGCCAGCCCGACCTCGACGCACCGCTGGGCATCACCACCGAAATCAAACTGCACAGCCCCGCCCTGCTGCCCGAAAGCTACTGCCCCGACATCCACGAACGGCTCGTCCTCTACAAACGCCTCGCCGTCTGCGAAACCGTGCAGCAAATCAACGCCATACATGAAGAACTCGTCGACCGCTTCGGCCTGCCCGAACAACCCGTCAAAACCCTCATCGAAAGCCACCACTTACGGATTGCGGCAAAAGAACTGGGCATCGATGCCATTGATGCGACCAGCGAAGCGGTAACGGTAACCTTTGGCAAAAACAACAATGTCGATCCAACCGAAATCATCCTGCTGATTCAGAGCGACAAAAAATATCGCCTTGCCGGAGCGGATAAGCTGCGATTTACCTCAGAGATGGAAAATATCGAAGTACGGATTAATACGGTGAAGAACGTATTGAAGACTTTGAAAGAAAGGGTGATGGTTAAGTAAAGGATGAAGAAAAAAAGGCCGTCTGAAAAAGGTGTAGGCTGCTTTTTAAGGCATTGAAACAGCAAAAAAGTAGTCTGCACTAGGCTATATTG
>NZ_JBQCXF010000206.1:0-5074 GCF_051956635.1 Neisseria sp. P0022.S010
TGAACGAGAACTACGCTCACCCGGATATGCCTGAAGGCGCAGAAGAAAACATCCTGAAAGGTATGTACCTGCTGAAAGCCGGCGGCAAAGGCGACAAGAAAGTTCAATTGATGGGTTCCGGTACCATCCTGCAAGAAGTCATTGCCGGTGCCGAATTGTTGAAAGCCGACTTCGGCGTAGAAGCAGACATCTGGTCTTGCCCATCTTTCAACCTGTTGCATCGCGACGCTATCGAAGTGGAACGCTTCAATCGTCTGAACCCATTGGAAACTGCAAAAGTACCGTTTGTTACTTCTCAACTGCAAGGTCATGACGGTCCGGTTATTGCCGCTACCGACTACATCCGCAGCTATGCCGACCGTATCCGTGCCTACATCCCTAACGACTACCACGTCTTGGGTACTGACGGCTTCGGTCGCTCTGACAGCCGTGCCAACCTGCGCAGCTTCTTCGAAGTTGACCGCTACAACGTTGCCGTTGCTGCATTGAGCGCATTGGCCGAGCAAGGCAAAGTCAGCAAAGAAACCGTTCAACAAGCCATTGAAAAATATGGTATCAAAGCCGATTCAGCCCCTAGCTGGAAACGCTAATTGATGTTTCAGACGGCCTGTTTGCTTCATTCAGACATCAGGCCGTCTGAAAACCGAATGCTTGAATGGTTTGAACAAACTGTACCGATGCCGTGTGAAATAGTTTTTCAGACGGCATCAAACTGAAAATATTAAAGGAACTCAAATGAGTATCGTAGAAATCAAAGTCCCTGATATCGGCGGTCATGAAAACGTCGACATCATCGCCGTAGAAGTTAAAGTAGGCGACACTATTGCCGTTGACGACACCCTGATTACATTGGAAACCGACAAAGCCACTATGGACGTACCTGCTGATGCAGCCGGCGTCGTGAAAGAAGTTAAAGTTAAAGTTGGCGATAAAATCTCTGAAGGCGGCGTTATTTTGACCGTTGAAACCGGTGCTGCCGCTGCTGATGCCGCTACGGCCCCTGCAGCAGAAGCTCCTGCTGCTCCTGCTGCTGCGCCTGCAGCCGCTCCTACCGGAGGCGCTACTGTACAAGTTGTTGTACCTGATATCGGCGGCCACTCTGACGTAGACGTTATTGCCGTTGAAATTAAAGTTGGCGACACTGTTGCAGTTGATGACACCCTGATTACTTTGGAAACCGACAAAGCCACTATGGACGTACCATGTACAGAAGCTGGTGTGGTTAAAGCCGTATTCCTGAAAGTTGGCGACAAAGTATCCGAAGGCTCTGCCATTATCGAAGTAGAAACTGCTGGCTCTGCCGCAGCGACTCCTGCTCCTGCCGCTCAAGCTGCCGCACCTGCACCAGCTGCCGCTCCGGCTCCTGCTGCACCAGCCGCCGCGCCTGCGCCAGCTGCTCCTGCTGCTGCCAAAATCGACGAAGCTGCATTTGCAAAAGCTCATGCAGGTCCTTCCGCACGCAAACTGGCACGCGAATTGGGCGTAGATTTGGGCCAAGTCAAAGGTACCGGTCTGAAAGGCCGTATCATGGGCGAAGACGTTAAAGCCTTCGTTAAATCCGTTATGCAAAGCGGCGCAGGCAAGCCTGCCGCTGCTTCTTTGGGCGGCGGTCTGGACTTGTTGCCATGGCCTAAAGTTGACTTCTCTAAATTCGGCAGCGTCGAAGTTAAAGAACTGTCACGCATTAAGAAAATCTCCGGTCAAAACCTGTCTCGCAACTGGGTTGTGATTCCTCACGTTACCGTACACGAGGAAGCGGACATGACCGAATTGGAAGAATTCCGCAAACAGCTGAACAAAGAATGGGAACGCGAAGGCGTGAAACTGTCCCCATTGGCGTTCATCATCAAAGCCTCTGTTGCTGCGCTGAAAGCCTTCCCTGAATTCAATGCCTCTTTGGATGGCGACAACTTGGTGCTGAAAAACTACTTCAACATCGGTTTCGCAGCCGACACTCCAAACGGCTTGGTTGTTCCAGTGATTAAAGATGTGGATCAAAAAGGTTTGAAACAAATCAGCCAAGAGCTGACCGAATTGTCTAAAAAAGCCCGCGAAGGCAAGCTCAAACCTCAAGAAATGCAAGGCGCATGCTTTACCATTTCCAGCTTGGGCGGTATCGGCGGCACAGGCTTCACGCCAATCGTGAATGCTCCTGAAGTTGCCATCTTGGGCGTGTGCAAATCCCAAATCAAACCGGTTTGGAACGGTAAAGAATTCGCTCCTCGCCTGATGTGCCCATTGAGCCTGTCCTTCGACCACCGCGTCATCGACGGTGCCGCCGGTATGCGCTTTACCGTATTCCTGGCTAACCTGTTGAAAGACTTCCGCCGCATTACTCTGTAATCCGAGCATTTCCAGACGGCCTTTTTACTCAGGCCGTCTGGAAAAGGAAGTCCGAACATCATTCAGAAAGATTAGACATGAGCTTAGTTGAATTAAAAGTGCCCGACATTGGCGGTCACGAAAATGTAGATATTATTGCGGTTGAAGTAAATGTAGGCGACACCATTGCCGTGGACGATACCCTGATTACTTTGGAAACCGACAAAGCGACGATGGACGTACCTGCCGAAGTTGCGGGCGTGGTCAAAGAAGTCAAAGTTAAAGTCGGCGACAAAATCTCCGAAGGCGGCTTGATTGCAGTCGTTGAAGCCGAAGGTGCGGCTACCGCTCCTAAAGCCGAAGCACCAGCTGCTCCTGCACAAGAAGCCCCTAAAGCTGCTGCTCCTGCTCCTCAAGCTGCACAATTTGGCGGTTCTGCCGATGCCGAATACGATGTGGTCGTATTGGGTGGTGGCCCCGGCGGTTATTCCGCTGCATTTGCCGCTGCCGATGAAGGCTTGAAAGTTGCCATCGTCGAGCGTTACAAAACTTTGGGCGGCGTTTGCTTGAACGTCGGCTGTATCCCTTCCAAAGCCTTGTTGCACAACGCTGCCGTAATCGATGAAGTACGTCACTTGGCTGCGAACGGTATCAAATACCCAGAACCAGAACTCGACATCGACATGCTGCGCGCTTACAAAGACGGCGTGGTTTCCCGCCTGACTACCGGCTTGGCAGGTATGGCCAAAGGCCGTAAAGTGGACGTTATCCAAGGTGACGGTCAATTCTTGGATCCTCACCACTTGGAAGTGTCGCTGACCACCGGCGACGTGTACGAGCAAGCGACCCCTACCGGCGAGAAAAAAATCGTTGCCTTCAAAAACTGTATCATTGCAGCAGGCAGCCGCGTAACCAAACTGCCTTTCATTCCTGAAGATCCACGCATCATCGATTCCAGCGGTGCACTGGCTCTGAAAGAAGTACCGGGCAAACTGCTGATCATCGGCGGCGGTATCATCGGCCTCGAAATGGGTACAGTTTACAGTACGCTGGGTTCACGCCTCGACGTTGTTGAAATGATGGACGGCCTGATGCAAGGCGCAGACCGTGACTTGGTGAAAGTATGGCAAAAACAAAACGAATACCGTTTTGACAACATCATGATCAACACCAAAACCGTCGCTGTCGAGCCTAAAGAAGACGGCGTTTACGTTACCTTCGAAGGTGCAAATGCACCTAAAGAACCACAACGTTACGATGCCGTACTGGTGGCTGCCGGTCGTGCGCCTAACGGCAAACTCATCAGCGCTGAAAAAGCCGGTGTTGCCGTAACTGACCGCGGCTTCATCGAAGTCGACAAACAAATGCGCACCAACGTGCCGCACATCTACGCTATCGGCGACATCGTCGGCCAACCGATGTTGGCGCATAAAGCCGTTCACGAAGGCCACGTTGCCGCTGAAAACTGTGCCGGCCACAAAGCCTACTTCGACGCGCGCGTTATTCCGGGCGTAGCCTACACTTCTCCTGAAGTGGCATGGGTAGGCGAAACCGAGTTGTCCGCCAAAGCTTCCGGCCGCAAAATCACCAAAGCTAACTTCCCATGGGCTGCTTCCGGCCGTGCGATTGCCAACGGTTGCGACAATGGTTTCACTAAGCTGATTTTTGATGCTGAAACCGGCCGCATCATCGGCGGCGGTATCGTTGGTCCTAACGGCGGCGATATGATCGGCGAAGTCTGCTTGGCGATTGAAATGGGCTGTGATGCAACTGATATCGGTAAAACCATCCACCCACACCCAACCTTGGGTGAATCCATCGGTATGGCTGCAGAAGTGGCATTGGGTGTATGTACTGATCTGCCGGCTCAGAAAAAGAAATAAGTTCACTCAAATAAAGTTTGAACGAACTTAATGGAACAAAGGCCGTCTGAATGTTTCAGACGGCCTTTTCTCAAATAAGGAGAATTAATATGAAAAAAATCGAAGCCATTATCAAACCTTTCAAACTCGACGATGTGCGCGAAGTCTTGACCGAAATCGGCATTACCGGCATGACCGTCAGCGAAGTCAAAGGCTTCGGCCGCCAAAAAGGCCATACAGAAATTTATCGCGGCGCAGAATACGCAGTTGATTTCCTGCCCAAAGTGAAAATCGAATTGGTATTGGCTGACGACAAAGTTGATCAGGCTGTTGATGCCATTTTGGAAACCGCACATTCCGGCAAAATCGGTGACGGTAAAATCTTCATTTATCCGGTTGAAGAAGCCATCCGTATCCGTACCGGCGAGCGTTCGGATGCCGCGCTTTAATAGAAATCACAAGATACAGAATACAAATGCCGTCTGAAAAAAGTCATGACTTGTTTTAATCAGGGCTTATTTTTCAGACGGCATTATTGAATAACACCCCCCATTTTCTAAAGTCTATCCAAGCAAATCTGTTACTGAAAACCTCACGCTATCAAGCATGGATGAATTCAAGGCAATGCTTCCCTTGACCTTCATGAACGACTTTACCGTATTAAATAACTCTTTTCAAAGTAATACTTGTCCAATCAAAACCTCAACGCCCTTCTTTTAAAATCAAATCCCTCGTATTTTTTTCCTATTCTTATTGTTGCCTAACTTTTCAGACGACCCCTTTATCCAAACTCCGTTATAATGACGGCTTTAAAATTAATTCATTCCCAAGACGGTCTTATCATGAAACACATCCACATTATCGGTATCGGCGGCACATTTATGGGCGGC
>NZ_JBQCXF010000207.1:0-5043 GCF_051956635.1 Neisseria sp. P0022.S010
CTGTCCGTGCCGATATTGCGGCATTGCCTGTTCCTGAAGAACGCTTTGAAAACCGTCAAGGCCGTCTGAAAGTTTTGGTGGTGGGCGGCAGTTTGGGTGCGGATGTGTTGAACAAAACCGTTCCGCAGGCTTTGGCATTGTTGCCTGAGGCTGCTCGTCCGCAAATGTATCATCAGTCCGGCCGCAATAAATTGGGCAACCTGCAGGCGGATTACGATGCATTGGGTGTGCAAGCCGAGTGTGTTGAATTTATTACCGATATGGTATCCGCCTACCGTGATGCCGATTTGGTGATTTGCCGTGCCGGCGCGCTGACGATTGCCGAGCTGACGGCTGCCGGTTTGGGTGCATTGCTGGTGCCGTATCCGCACGCGGTAGACGACCATCAAACAGCTAATGCGCGCTTTATGGTGCAGGCCGAAGCTGGTTTGCTGCTGCCGCAAACTCAACTGACGGCAGAAAAACTGGCCGAAATCCTCGGTGGATTAAACCGTGAAAAATGCCTCAAATGGGCGGAAAACGCCCGCACATTGGCATTGCCGCACAGCGCGGACGACGTGGCGGAAGCCGCCATCGCGTGTACAGCATGATGACATGATGTGATGAATGAAACAGAGGTCGTCTGAAAACCAAGAAATCGGTTTCAGACGACCTTTTTGCAACTTGGCAGCCTTATTGTGCGGGAGTATGATGTAAATAGGAATTTTTCTCATTGGAAGCTACCATGTCCGAAAAAATCTCTCCCAAAACCGTTTCCGCACTATCCAGTACCATGCTGATCCCCCTGTGGGCGAAGGCAGTAGAGCAGGGTAGGGCGCAGCCGCTTTTGCGCGATGATGAAGCCGTGCGGATGTTGGACAAGATTGACTACGACTTCGGCAAGTTTGCCAAAGCCAAAGCATCGCAGGTCGGCTGCTGCGGGCGGGCGAAGCTGTTGGACGATATGACCCGGCACTTTATCGCCGAACATCCCGATGCCGTTGTCGTGCAAATCGGCGCGGGGCTGGATGCGCGTTACGAACGCTTGGGCAAGCCGCGAATTACCGCTTGGTATGATTTGGATTTGCCCGAAGTGATTGAAGTGCGGCGTATGCTGCTGCCTGAATCGGACAATCATTATCTGGGTACATCCATGTTTGATGAAGCGTGGATGAACACCGTTGCCGCGCACGGCAAACCCGTGTTGCTCGTGATCGAAGGCGTGTTGATGTATTTCGAAGAGGCGCAGGTGCAGGACTTTTTTAAACAGGTTGCCCGCCGTCTGCCGCACGCCCAACTTGCCTTCGACACTATCCCCAAGGCCTACATCGGACAAAGCAAACGCCACGACGCGCTCGGCAAAATGGACAAGCCGCCCGAGTTCCGCTGGGCAATAAGCGGAGCGGACGACATCCGACGGCTGATACCGGGTGTGGAAATCATCGAAGAAGCGGGCTTGAGCAGCGTCTGCAAACCACGTTATCCGTGGCTCTTGCGCCTTGTGTATGCGACCGCATGGGGACGGCGCAAACTGGATATGCGCTTGATGAGGATACAGGTGCCGTCAAATTGATAAGCGCGAGGTCGTCTGAAAAAGGTTTTCAGACGACCTTATGTTTTGTTTTTGCTGGTGTTTTGGTAGATGAAGTTGAGTTTAAAAATGGGTAATTTGCCGCGGAACGAAACCTCTTTTTCACCCATATTGCAACCAATGTGAAATCCTGTATGCCAAAACATCTTTAATTTACAAGAAAACTATGGCGCAGAAGCGGATAGCCCTTTAAAATAACGCCTTTACGCATCGAAAATCCACCGGAACGCAACATTATGATGAAAAATCGAGTCACCAACATCCATTTTGTCGGTATCGGCGGCGTCGGCATGAGCGGTATCGCCGAAGTTTTACACAATTTGGGCTTTAAAGTTTCCGGTTCGGATCAGGCGCGCAATGCCGTTACCGAGCATTTGAGCAGCTTGGGTATTCAAGTTTATCCCGGTCATACCGCCGAACACGTCAACGGTGCGGATGTCGTCGTTACCTCTACCGCCGTCAAAAAAGACAATCCCGAAGTCGTCGCCGCGCTGGAGCAGCAAATCCCCGTCATTCCCCGCGCCCTGATGCTGGCGGAACTGATGCGCTTCCGTGACGGCATCGCCATTGCCGGTACGCACGGCAAAACCACGACCACCAGTCTGACCGCCTCCATCCTCGGTGCGGCAGGTCTCGACCCCACTTTCGTGATCGGCGGCAAACTCAATGCCGCAGGTACCAATGCCCGTTTGGGCAAAGGCGAATACATCGTCGCCGAAGCCGACGAGTCCGATGCCTCTTTCCTGTACCTGACTCCGATTATGTCCGTTGTGACCAATATCGACGAAGACCATATGGACACTTACGGCCACAGTGTTGAGAAGCTGCATCAGGCGTTTGTTGATTTCATCCACCGTATGCCGTTTTACGGTAAGGCCTTCTTGTGTATTGACAGCGAACACGTCCGCGCGATTTTGCCCAAAGTGAGCAAGCCTTACGCGACTTACGGCTTGGACGATAATGCCGATATTTACGCGACCGACATCGAAAACATCGGTGCGCAAATGAAATTTACCGTTCATGTCCAAATGAAAGGACATGAGCAAGAGCCGTTTGAAGTTGTTTTGAATATGCCCGGCCGCCACAACGTCCTCAATGCGTTGGCGGCTATCGGAGTTGCGCTGGAAGTTGGCGCATCGGTTGAAGCGATCCAAAAAGGCTTGCTTGGCTTTGAAGGTGTCGGCCGCCGCTTCCAAAAATATGGCGACATCAAATTGCCAAACGGCGGCACTGCTTTGCTGGTGGACGATTATGGCCACCATCCTGTCGAAATGGCGGCAACCCTTTCCGCTGCGCGCGGTGCATACCCTGAAAAACGCTTGGTATTGGCTTTCCAACCGCACCGTTATACCCGTACACGCGATTTGTTTGAAGACTTTACCAAAGTCCTCAATACCGTTGATGCGCTGGTGTTGACCGAAGTTTATGCCGCAGGCGAAGAGCCGATTGCCGCCGCCGACTCCCGCGCCCTTGCCCGTGCCATCCGCGTATTGGGCAAACTTGAGCCGATTTACTGCGAAAACGTTGCTGATTTGCCGCAAATGCTGATGAATGTTTTGCAAGACGGCGATGTCGTTCTGAATATGGGTGCCGGCAGCATTAACCGCGTTCCGTCTGCATTGGTGGAATTGTCGAAACAATCATAATAAACAGGCATATTGGCCTTTGAGGACAGATAGGTCGTCTGAACAATATTCAGACGGCCTGTATCAGTATTTAAGAAAGTGGAAATTATGCAGAATTTTGGCAAAGTGGCCGTGTTGATGGGTGGCTTCTCCAGCGAGCGCGAAGTTTCGCTGGACAGCGGCGCCGCTATTTTGGCAGCCTTGAAAAGCAAAGGCGTCGATGCCCATGCGTTCGACCCCAAAGAAACCCCGTTATCTGAATTGAAAACACAAGGTTTTCAGACGGCCTTCAATATTCTGCACGGCACTTTTGGCGAAGATGGCGCGATTCAAGGCGCGTTGGAACTGATGGGTATTCCTTACACCGGTAGCGGGGTGGCTGCTTCTGCGCTGGGTATGGATAAATACCGCTGCAAACTGATTTGGCAGGCTGTGGGCTTGCCTGTTCCTGAGTTTGTCGTATTGCATGACGACAGCGACTTTGATGCCGTTGAAGAAAAATTGGGCCTGCCGATGTTTGTGAAACCTGCCTCAGAAGGCAGTAGCGTCGGCGTGGTAAAAGTAAAAGAAAAAGGCCGTCTGAAAAGCGTTTACGAAGAATTGAAACACTTGCAGGGTGAAATCATTGCCGAACGCTTTATCGGCGGCGGCGAGTATTCTTGCCCGGTATTGAACGGCAAAGGCCTACCGAGCATTCATATTATTCCGGCTACCGAGTTTTACGACTACGAAGCTAAATACAACCGCGACGATACGGTTTATCAATGCCCATCGGAAGATTTGAGCGAGGCGGAGGAAAACCTGATGCGCGAACTGGCTGTGCGTGGTGCGCAGGCGATTGGTGCGGACGGCTGTTCGCGCGTGGACTTTCTGAAAGATACGGACGGTAAATTGTATCTCTTGGAAATCAATACCTTGCCTGGTATGACCAGCCATAGTTTGGTGCCAAAATCTGCAGGCCATACCGGCGTGGATTTTGCTGATTTATGTATTGAGATTTTGAAGACCGCTCATGTGGGATGATGCAGGCGCACTGGGTCGGCTGACCCGCCGGCTATTGGTGCTGATGACCTTTCTACTGATAGGTTCGGGCATAGCTTGGCTTTACAATTCAAAATATTTCCCTGTGAAACAGATTGCCATTCAGGGTAAGCTGAAATATGCTTCCAACAAAGAATTGCAAACTGTTGCACGAGAGCATATCAGGGGTAATATGTTCCGCGCCGATATTGATTCAGCGCAGGCCGCTTTTCAGGAGTTGCCTTGGATTGACTCGGCAATGGTACGCCGTCGTTTTCCGGAAACCGTGGAAATTATCCTGACCGAGCGTGTGCCGGTTGCACACTGGCGCGCTGGCGGCTTGGTGGACAGTAAGGGCAATGTGTTTGCCGCAAGCCTGAAACAGGACCTGCCTATATTTGAAGGGCAGCAGGGGACAGGCAAAGACATGGTCAAACATTATGCGGACTTTTCCGGAATTTTGAGCCCGTTGAAACTGACCATCAAAGAATTGATCTACACGCCGCGTTCGGCATGGCTGCTTGTATTGAACAACGGCATTACCGTGCGATTGGGGCGTGAAAACGAAATCAAACGTTTGCAGCAGTTTGCCCAGATTTGGCCATCGTTGCTGCGTGAAAAACAAAGCCGTATCGAGTATGTCGATATGCGTTATAAGGATGGTTTTTCAGTCCGTTACCGGCCGTCTGAAAACCCTTCCAACAGTGAATAGCCGATTAGACGTGAAGCAATCTTGTTTCAAAAATAATCAAACCGTCAGTCAGACAACATAGCGAACGAGCAATTATGGAACAACAACAAAATAAATATATCAGTGCCTTAGACATT
>NZ_JBQCXF010000208.1:0-5036 GCF_051956635.1 Neisseria sp. P0022.S010
GAAAAGAAATCGAAGAAACTTTATCTGCCCTGCAAAACAGCCTGCAAGGTATTGAGGCCAAAAAACAATCTGCAATCAATGATGTCGAGCAGCGTTATTCACGAGATAGCGTATCTGTCATCAATCAGGCTGTCACATCTGCAATTTTGCAGCAAAAAATGCGACTGGTTGATTTGGCAATCAATAACCAAGGTGCATTTGAGCGCGAGCTGAACGACATTACAAAAAATGCACTGCTTTCCGCCGTTCAGACCCGCTTCCGAGCCATTAGCCAAGATTTGATAGAAGAAATGGGCAATGGTATCAATGCACAATTAGCTACTTTGCCGGATGGCGGTTTGGCTGGCATTGCAATGGATGTATTGGCCAATAGCGGGGCAGACGCTTTCGGAAAAGTAGCTAATACAGCATTAAAATCAATATCTAAAGCAATTATGGGTAATGTGACTTCGGCAACATTGAAGGCATTGCTTAGCGGTGTATTTAGTATTGTGGGTGCCGTGTTGCTCTTCCTGCCTGAAATTATTTCTTTATTTGCAAAAGGAGAGAAGGAGCGCAGACAGCGTGAACAAGTAGAACAGGCAATTATCAATAATGTCATTCCACAAATTCAACAGCGGCTTAGTACCGTACTGCCTGATTTAATGAATCAGAATATTACAGCCCTGATTAATCAAATCAGCGAACAGTTTGAGGAGCAGCTGCAACAAAAACGCAATGAGATTGAAGCTGCAGAGGCGGAAAAAGCAGCAAAAGCCGCCGAGTTGGAAAGCACGATTAATGAGTTGGAAAGCGGCAAGCAACAGCTGACTACAGCAGCAAACCGTTATTTGTTTGCCTAATCATTTTCAGACGGCCTCAATGATATCGAAGGCCGTCTGAAAAAATAGATATTCCCAAAAATATTAAGGATCTATTCATGGATATCATCCAGTTAAACAACCAAATTGAAGAATTCGTAAATAAATATGATTTCAGTCATGATGCCTTGGCATTAAAGCAGGAGTATACAATTCAGAAAAGCGAAGAGTGGCAGAGAGTTTTAGATAGCTTTGCAGAACAAGGCCGTGTGTTGCGTATCGGCATTATCGGGCGTGTGAAGGCAGGGAAAAGCTCCATGCTCAATGCCTTGCTGTTTAACGGTAACGACATTTTGCCCAAAGCCGCCACACCGATAACAGCCGCGCTGACCATTATGGAATACAGTGAAAATGTCAGCGCAGAAGTGGACTTTTTTACCCAACAAGACATTGAACAAATCAAAAAAAAACACGATGCCTATTTGATAGAGCTGGACAAAAAAATTAAAAAAAGAGAACAGGAAAATATCGAACGCATCAAAAAGAAAAAAGACTTATTGGATAAATTAGCTCCCTTGTCTGCTAATGAAAAACAGGAGTGCTGCGAAAAAGCCAAATCTCAAGCCGAACGGGAGATGAAGGACGATCCGTCTTTTGCTTCATATGATCAATATTGCCGTATTAAAGAATCAGGCAAATCATTAAGTGATTTGGAGCAATACCGTACGATTTCAGCGGGTAGTGTGGAAGAACTGATGAATGGCGTATTGAACCAATTTGTTGGGTCAAGCGGTGCATTCATGCCGTTTACCAAGTCCGTTACATTGCATATTCCGGAAAAAGGTTTGCAGGGCCTGCAAATCATTGATACCCCGGGAATTAATGACCCTGTGACATCTCGTGGCGAACGAACCGAGCAATTGTTGCAAGATTGTGACGTCGTATTGATTGTTTCTCCTTCGGGCCAATTCCTCAGCAGAGAGGATACCGATTTGATGCATCGGGTAACGACCAAAGAGGGGACGCAGCAAGCTTATCTTATCGCCAGCCAGGTGGATAACCAATTGTTTGGCAGTGAAAGTCAAGGCTTGAGCGATCCTATTCATGTTTTGGAACGTATTTCTGACAATTTGACCAAGCATGCGCGTAATGTTTTGGCCAAACAAGTCCAAGAATATCCGTCCATGAAAGTGGCTGCGGACAAGTTGAGCAAAAACAACGTTATTTGCTCTTCAAGCGTAGCGTTTTCAATGCAGCAGCGTTTTGATGAGCAACATACTTGGGATGCCAATTTGCAACACGTATGGCGCAATTTGAATCAAAAATTCCCGGATGTTTTCAGTCATGAAGAATTGGCTAAAAATGCATTAAACCAATTGGCCAATATTCATCAGATACATCAAATAGTAAGTGAAGTAACTGCTAATAAAGAACAAATTTTGGCGCAACGGCGCATTGATTTTGAGAATGACAAACGTACCGCATTACAAGGCTATTTAAAAGCATGGGCCGAGCGCATCAATGATCAGATCCATCAGATTCAGCATGCCGATGTGGATGAATTGCGCAAACAAGAAGCCGAACTCAAAAAGCAGCAAGCCACAATCGATGTAAATGTGGGCGGCGTGTATGATGATTTGATTTCGGATATCAAACTGAATTTGAGTAAACAGTTAAAAGACAAACTGAGCAGTGAAATGAAAAAATATGATACTGCTTCTGAAGGAGCTCAGGGTACAGCGACTGAAAGTAGGGAAGTTTATGTAGGACGCGGTGGTTTTTTGTGGCTTAAAAAAAAATATAGAACAGAGACTTATGAGGTTTCCACTCTCCAGGCTACTCCTATCCGCCGTGCTATTGAAGAAGTTCGCGCCAGTTTGGAAGATGAATTATGCTATCTGTCAGAAAGCTATTCGCAGGCTTGGAAGAAAAAAATCTATTCCCAAATTGTTGGTGCGTTGCGCGAAGCTATGGGGGATGAAGAGCTGGACGTAACTATCATTGTACGTGCAGTCAAAAATGTATTGGCTCGCATCCCTGAAGCCTCGTTCTGCCTTGCTGATGATATGCCTGACGAGTTAAAGAAATCTGGCCAGCTTAAAGGCAGCGAGATGGAAAGCTATATGGCAGAGGCTGATAATTATATTTCTAACCTACGCAATACCGTTCGCAACCAGATTTCAGCATATATGGACACTCTAGTAGGGGGCCTAAAGAAAGTAAATTTACCTCAAGAGCTGATGGGCGACTTGGAAAACAGCCTGAAACAGCTTTTGAACGAAATTGAAAACAAAGAGGCAAGTCTGTTCCATTATCGAGGTATTCAGAAAGAATTGGCAGGCTTAATACAGTCTGCCGCTTAATCAAAATCAATCAGGCCGTCTGAAAAATTCAGACGGCCTGCAAGGAATAATTATGTCTCATCATTCAGTAGATAAATTGAAAGAATGGATCAGTCCGAGCATTCCTTTGGGCTTGATGTTTGGTAAGAAACAACAAGCCTTGGAAATTATTGAACAAATCAAACAGCAACTTAAGAGCATAGACATCATGCGAGAACAATTGAATCAGGCAGAGCAAGAGCTGCCTGAATTGAAAAAACAGCTTGAGCAAGCGCAAAAAAAATTAGAGCAATTACAAAGGAACTTGTCGGAAAGCGAATTGCGTCAGACTTTGATTGCAGACCTTC
Source organism: Neisseria sp. P0022.S010 (assembly GCF_051956635.1). NCBI lineage: Bacteria > Pseudomonadati > Pseudomonadota > Betaproteobacteria > Neisseriales > Neisseriaceae > Neisseria > Neisseria sp. P0022.S010. The sequence continues at coordinate 3,490 of NZ_JBQCXF010000208.1, forward strand.
TATCGGCCAATAATCTGAATCCCGGTGTACGACAGTATTTTCAGCTTTTGGGAGGAGAGTTTTTAGAATTTGCCAATCAGGAAGACTCCTTGAAAGATGAAGCGGCGGCATTTTTAGAATTGCAGGCAATTGGTGATGAATTAAAAGTCATTGGTTCCTACCCGGAATTTTACAAAAAACGCTCGATTGCCATTGCCGGAGGTTTCAGCGCCGGTAAATCCGAATTTATCAGCAGTTTGTTTGAGGATCCCAATATCCGACTGCCTATCGGCATCGAACCGACTACTGCCATTCCGACTTATGCTTTAAACGGTCAGGAAAACGGCGTGATCGGTTGCAGTCAGAACGGTGGTGTGATTGATTTGCTGAAGATTGATCCTGATTTTCAACAAAAATTGTCGCATAATTTTATCCGGTCATTTGGTTTCAACCTTAAAACCATCATGCCTTTTGTGTTTATGACTACACCGATGAAGTTTGAGCATTTGTGCTTTATCGATACGCCGGGATACAACCCGTCTGATGTGGCAGACGGACATACCGCGGAAGATGTAAAAACGGCGCAAGAGTTTGTCCAAAATTCCGAGGCTTTGTTGTGGCTGATTGGTTTGGATTCCAACGGTACGATTTCAAAAAGCGATTTGGACTTTTTAGATCATGCAGGACAAAACAGCCAAAAACCGCTCTATATCGTTCTAAATAAAGCAGATTTGCGCCCATATGACCAGCTTGAAGAAATTATGGCAGAAATTGCCGATACTTTGGACGATTACGATATCGAGATTGCCGGTATTTCTGCATACAGTTCTATTACGAAAGAAGAGTATTTGTATCACAAACAGTCGTTGCATGCCTTTCTTGCCAGCCTGGATCAGCCGTCTGAAAAGCAAACCTTGCTTATGCGAAGATTGTTTGCCGTAGATGAAAAATATCAACGTGCTATTTTGCGTACCATCAAAGAAAACAAGCAAATCAATACGACTTTAAGCGGCTTCAAGTTGGATTTGTTAGAAAACGGCTTTGATGACCTGAGTTCGGATTTGTATGAAAAACTCGGCAAAATGAATTCTATCTTTACCATCAAGCAAAAAGAAGAACATCTGAAACAATTGGAAACAGTCACAATGAAGATTGTGGCGGCAATTGAGCAGGTATTTGGTCAGCCAAGCAAGGTTAAACGTAAGAATTGGACGCAGGACGAAATCGAGCTGGATGAAAAATTCGTTCGGTTAACCCAAAAGGAGCAAATACCCGATGAATTGATGGATAAGCAACCTTCAAATGAGCAGCCTTCAAATGAGAAGAAAACATATTCAACAGAATTAAGTGCTAGATTTTGGGGGTATTGGGGAAATAGGCTAATAGGTATTAATTCTAAAATAGAATTAACTGTAGGTATGCTTTTGGCTGATAATAAAGAAACCTTTACATTTGAAGAATGGGAGGATATTTATAATAATCACTTTACACATGTTCATCAAAATTACAACTGTGATGGTGATTTGAATGCACTTTGTGAAGCTGGAATAATCCGTTGTATTTATGAT
>NZ_JBQCXF010000209.1:0-5020 GCF_051956635.1 Neisseria sp. P0022.S010
TTGTCGTAATCGGTGCCCAATGGGGTGATGAAGGCAAAGGTAAGATTGTTGACTGGCTGGCGGAAGAAACCAGCGGTGTTGTACGTTTCCAAGGCGGCCACAATGCCGGCCATACTTTGGTCGTCGGTGGCAAAAAAACCATTTTGCGCCTGATTCCAAGCGGCATTTTGCATGAGACTTTGGACTGCTTCATCGGCTCAGGCGTTGTCGTTTCTCCTGAAGCATTGTTGGGTGAAATCGACGAATTGAACGCTGCCGGTGTGAAAAACGTTGAAGGCCGTCTGAAAATTGCGCCGACCTGCCCATTGATTCTGCCTTACCACATTGCGCTTGACCAAGCACGCGAAGCTTCCCGCGGTAAAAGCAAAATTGGTACAACCGGTCGTGGCATCGGCCCAGCCTATGAAGATAAAGTTGCCCGTCGCGCGATTCGCGTGGTGGACTTGTTGCACCCTGAAAAACTGGTTGAAAAACTGGAAGCCATTTTGGCTTATTACAATGTTCAGTTGCAACACCTGCACAATGCCGAGCCGGTAAAAGTTGAAGACGTGATGGCGGTCATTGAAAAAGTTGCACCGCGCATTACGCCGATGATTACCGATGTTTCCCGTGTTTTGAACGAGAAAAACCGCAAAGGCGAAAGCCTGTTGTTTGAAGGCGCGCAAGGTACGCTGCTGGACATCGACTATGGTACTTATCCGTTTGTAACTTCCTCTAACTGCTTGGCTGGTGCCGCTTCTGCCGGTGCAGGCGTAGGTCCGCAAATGCTGGATTACGTTTTGGGTATCGTTAAAGCCTATACCACCCGCGTGGGTTCAGGCCCATTCCCGACTGAATTGTTTGACGAAGTGGGCGCAGGCTTGGCTGAACGCGGCCATGAATTCGGCTCTGTAACCGGTCGTGCGCGTCGTTGTGGCTGGTTTGACGCGGCTGCTCTGAAACGCTCTATTCAAGTTAACGGCATTTCCGGCATGTGCATTACCAAGCTGGACGTGATGGACGGTATTGAGAACATCAATATCTGTGTAGGTTATGAATTGCCTGATGGCAGCAAAACCGACATTCTGCCTTGCGGCTCCGATGCGGTAGAAACCTGCAAACCGATTTACGAAACCATGCAGGGTTGGAGCGAGTCGACTTTCGGCGTGAAAGAATATGACAAGCTGCCTGAAAACGCTAAAGCTTATCTGAAACGTATTGAAGAAGTGTGCGGTGCACCTGTAGCCATTGTTTCAACTGGTCCTGACCGTGAAGAAACCATCGTTTTGCACCACCCGTTTGCTTAATTGATTAAGTGAATAAAAGGCCGTCTGAATGTTTCAGACGGCCTTTTATATGAAATGCAATAAAAATTCAGCCCTGAAGGATGCCTGTCTTCAGGGCTTAATTTCGTATTCTACGCCGTTTTTAAACGCGAGTGTTTGGAAACCGAGATGTAGTGCCAAGTAACAATTATTCTCATTGATGTAAGTCAAGAAAAGGCTAGTCTGTAATTTTATTTCAAGAAAACTCCTGTAAATGGAAGGGTATTAGTGCTATCCTTTCAGAAATTTACAGTCTATATTTCCAATAAAATTAGGAGCTTGATATGTCAAATGATGTTCAGCAACGTCCAGCCGCTTGGGAAGGTTTTACTGGCGGCAACTGGGAAACCAACGTAGATGTTCGCGATTTTATTCAGAAAAACTACACGCCTTATGAAGGCGATGCCTCTTTCTTGGCACCTGCAACCGAAGCCACAACCAAACTGTGGGCGGACGTATTGGAAGGTATTAAAGTAGAAAACCGTACGCACGAGCCGTACAAAATCGACGCGCAAATCATATCCGGTATTACCAGCCACGCTCCAGGCTATATCAACAAAGATTTGGAAACCATCGTCGGCCTGCAAACAGACGAGCCTTTGAAACGCTCCATCATGCCGTTTGGCGGTTTGAAAATGGTGCAAGACGCGTGCAAAGTGTACAACGTTGAGTTGAATCCTGAAGTCAGCGAAATTTTCACCAAATACCGCAAAACTCATAACCAAGGCGTGTTTGACGTTTACACTCCCGACATCCGCCGTTGCCGTAAATCAGGCGTGATTACCGGTCTGCCGGATGCTTATGGCCGTGGCCGTATTATCGGTGACTACCGTCGTGTTGCATTGTACGGTATCGACTTTTTGATGAAAGATAAACTCAACCAGTTCAACTCACTGCAAGCCGATTTGGAAAACGGTGTGGACTTGGAAGAAGTGATCCGCCGCCGCGAAGAAATCAATGAGCAATACAAAGCATTGGGCCAAATGAAAGAAATGGCGGCTTCTTACGGCTACGATATTTCAGGCCCTGCAAAAAATGCACAAGAAGCCATCCAATGGACTTACTTTGCCTACCTCGCTGCCGTTAAATCTCAAAACGGTGCGGCGATGTCCTTCGGCCGTGTATCTTCATTCTTGGACATCTACATCGAACGCGACCTAAAAAACGGTGTGATTACCGAAACCCAAGCGCAAGAATTCATTGACCATTTAGTGATGAAACTGCGTATGGTCCGTTTCCTGCGTACTCCGGAATACGATCAACTCTTCTCCGGCGACCCGATTTGGGCAACCGAATCTATCGGCGGTATGGGCTTGGACGGCCGTACCTTGGTAACACGCACCAACTTCCGCGTGTTGCACACACTGTACAACATGGGTCCGTCTCCTGAGCCGAACATCACCGTATTGTGGTCTGAACAACTGCCACAAGGCTTTAAAGAGTACTGCGCAAAAGTATCCATCGACACTTCGTCTATCCAATACGAAAACGACGACTTGATGCGTCCTGACTTCAATAGCGATGACTACGCTATTGCCTGCTGCGTGAGCCCGATGATTGTCGGCAAACAAATGCAGTTCTTCGGCGCTCGTGCCAACTTGGCAAAAACCCTGCTGTACGCAATCAACGGCGGTGTGGATGAAAAATCTAAAGAACAAGTTGGTCCGAAAACCGAACCGATTATGGACGAAGTCTTGGACTACGACACTGTCTTTGCGCGCATGGACAAATTCATGGATTGGCTGGCAACCCAATACGTTACCGCGTTGAACATCATTCACTACATGCACGACAAATACAGCTACGAAGCTGCATTGATGGCATTGCATGACCGTGATGTGATCCGTACGATGGCTTGCGGTATTGCCGGTCTGTCTGTGGCTGCCGACTCTCTGTCTGCCATTAAATACGCCAAAGTGAAACCGATTCGCGATGAAAACGGTATTGCCGTTGACTTTGAAATCGAAGGCGAATACCCACAATTTGGTAACAACGACGACCGCGTGGACGATATCGCCTGCGACTTGGTGGAACGCTTCATGAAAAAAGTGGCAACCCACAAAACTTACCGCAACGCAACGCCGACCCAGTCCGTGTTGACCATTACCTCCAACGTCGTGTACGGCAAAAAAACCGGCAACACGCCGGACGGCCGCCGCGCAGGCGCACCGTTTGGTCCGGGTGCAAACCCAATGCACGGTCGTGACGTCAACGGTGCAGTCGCTTCATTGACTTCCGTAGCCAAACTGCCATTTGAGTTTGCCAAAGACGGTATTTCCTATACCTTCTCCATTATTCCTGGCGCGTTGGGTAAAGACGAGCATTCTCGCGAACGCAACCTTGCCGGTCTGATGGACGGTTATTTCCACCATGAAGACGGTATTTTGGAAGGCGGTCAACACTTGAACGTCAACGTATTGAATCGCGAGACCTTGGAAGATGCGATGCACCATCCGGAGAAATATCCGCAGCTTACCATTCGTGTGTCAGGTTATGCGGTTCGCTTCAACTCGCTGACCCGCGAGCAACAGCTTGACGTGATTACCCGTACGTTCACAGAAACCATGTAATCCAGGTGGAAAAACAAACCGGAAGCTAAATTTGCATTGGGTTTGTTTTGAAACAAAGCTCCGAGGCCGTCTGAAATGTTCAGACGGCCTTTATTATCGTACAATCCATATAAGCAAAAACATTTTTGAGACGAACACTATGTCCACGACTTTTGCCATTACCCCCGAGCCGGAACTGAAAGACCTTGGCCACCGTCACTATAACGGCAAAGGTATTATTCATTCGATTGAATCTTGTGGTGCTGTCGATGGTCCGGGTTTGCGCTACGTGCTCTTTTTGCAAGGTTGCCTAATGCGCTGCCTGTATTGCCATAATCGTGATACTTGGGATTTTCATACCGAGCAGGCGCAGGAATTGGATGTGGCAACCGTGATGAAGCAGGTCATGACCTATCGTCATTATCTGCGTGCGACAGGCGGAGGCGTAACGGCAACCGGCGGCGAGCCGTTATTGCAATATGAATTTGTGCGCGATTGGTTTACGGCCTGTCGGGAACACGATATCCATACCTGTCTCGACAGCAATGGCTATGCTTTGCACTATGATTCGATTTTGGATGATTTGCTCGATCATACCAATTTGGTCATGCTCGACTTAAAACAAATCGATCCTGAAATCCATAAAGTACTTGTCGGTATCCCAAATACCAAAACGCTGAAATTTGCACGCTATCTTGCCGAACGCAATCAGCCGACACGTGTGCGTTATGTGGTTGTTCCCGGTTATACCGATGATGAGCGTTCAGCACATTTATTGGGCGAGTTTATCGGCGATATGGATAATGTCGAAATGGTCGAGCTTTTGCCGTATCACGAATTGGGCGCACACAAATGGGCTTTGTGCGGCGACGAATACAAATTAAAAGGCGTACATCCGCCACCTAAAGAAACCATTTTGAAAATCAAAGAAATATTAGAGAGTTACGGAAAAAACATTATTTATTAAAACAGAAAAAGGCCGTCTGAAACGAAATAATCAGTTTCAGACGGCCTTTTCATGATTGAAAAGACTTAAGTGTTCAATGCGGCCAAAACCTTGGCGACAACTTCTGATACTGCAACGGCTTGAGCCTGATTGTCACGGCGTTCGGCATATTCGACATTACCTTCTTTTAAGGCGCGATCGCCGATCACGATGCGGTGAGG
>NZ_JBQCXF010000210.1:0-5000 GCF_051956635.1 Neisseria sp. P0022.S010
GTTGGGACAATGCGCCGATGGAGAGTTTCTTTGCGGTGTTGAAGACGGAGTGTTTCTATAACGCAGGTGAATTGACGGTGGACGAATTGATGAAACAGATAGATGACTATATGGATTACTACAACCGTGAGCGTTGCAGTTTGAAATTGAAAAAGCTGAGTCCTGTCGCATACAGAACCCAGCTTACACAGAGCGCCTGAATAGGCTTTTATGAGTGTCCAAGATTTGGGGGCCAGTTCAAAGGCCGTCTGAATGTTTCAGACGGCCTTTGTTTTGAAGCAAGTATTAGCTACCGATCAGTTTCAAACGTTGACCAGGAGTCACAGTACGGGTATTGCGGTTCCAACGGCGGATATCATTAACATCAACATTGAAACGGTTGGCGATGGTGTTCAAAGTATCGCCTTTGCGTACAGTGTAGGAAACGTTTTGAATCGGGTTGCTGCGGACTTTTGCAGGAGCAGCTGTGACCCGAAGGATTTGGCCTTTTTTGATATTGTTGCCTTTGATGTTGTTGGCAATAATCAAATCAGCTACGCTCAAGTTGTAACGTTTGGAGATGTTAAACAGCGTATCGCCATCTGCCACGCGGTGTGTGCCTGCTTCAAGTGCTGCAGTTTGTGTGTTTTGTTGACCGTTTACACGGGCAAGACGCGCATTGATGCGGCGTTGTTGTTTAGCGGTATTGGTTGCGATACGTGCGGCACGAGCACTTTCGGCAGTGACAACAGTTTGAACTTGTTTGGCTTCAGGAGTTGCTTCAGCGACAGTCGCTGCAAGTTCCTCCGCAGGTCGGCTTTGTACCAAAGCCATCAGGTCATCATGCTCTTCTTGAACCGGCGCAGCAGCAACAGATTCAACTGCTAGAGCAGGGGCTACATCGTTTGCGGCAACAGTCGGTGCAGTCAAGTCGGCAGGGATAGCTGCTTTGGGTGCTTCTGCAACATTTGTAGCAGCAGGATCAGAAGTAGTATGGGGCATGGCTACAACAGGGGCGGCTACATCCGCATTTGCAACTTGAGGCTGCGCCTTGGTTTCTGTTACCGCTACGGAAGTAACGTTTTCAGCTTTGCTGCGTGCAATAAAGTCAACCGGTTTGCTGGACTGTGGAACAACAGGAGAAACAATATTGGTCACGGTATTTTGAGCGACTTTAACCGGTTCTGCTACGTTGGAAGCAATAATCGGAGACATGGCCGGCATATTGGATTGGTAAGTATCCGGAGTATTGTCTTTGTCAATAAAGTTAATAATGTCTTGACTTTGGGTAGCTGAGTTTTTAGCCACCAAAATGCTGCGACCTTCAGAAATGGCACTGCCGCTCAGGCCATTGAGGCGTTTGAGTTCGGCTACACTCATGCCGGTATCCTTAGCAATGGCATTAAGTTTTTTGTTGCCCAAAGAGGTATAAATATCCCAAGACATCAGGGTATCTGGATTGGCATTGCGGTAGTTTTTCTCAAATGCAGAAACCGCAGAAACTGGCAACAACAGACGACGGTTGTTTTTAGGGATAAATACTGGGGCATTGAAACCTGGGTTGAGTGCCAACAGTTCGCTTTCGCTGATGTTTGCAAAGCGAGCGATTGTGCTGTTATCAATAGGTTTGTCGATGCTGACAGATTTGAAATACGGTTGATTGCTGATTTCGCTGATATTCATGCCGAAAGTTTGCGGGTTGGCAACGATGTTGCGGACGGCCAAAAGTTTTGGAACGTAGTTGCGTGTTTCATTCGGCATACGCAGGTTTTCATATGTCGGCTCCAAACCTTGCGCGCGGGCACGGTTTACGGCGCGGCCGACGTTACCTTCGCCCCAGTTGTAAGCGGCAAGGGCCAAAGACCAGTCGCCGAACATACCATGCAAGTATTGCAGGTAGTTCAGTGCGGCATCGGTAGCGGCGTAAACGTCGTGGCGGCCGTCATATAAAGGCGTTTTTTCCAAGCCGAAGTGGCGGCCAGTAGCCGGCATAAATTGCCACAGGCCGGATGCGCCGACGTGTGATTTGGCTTTGGTTACGAATGCGCTTTCAATGAAAGGCAGCAAAGCGATTTCAGCAGGCATATTGCGTTTTTTAACTTCATTGGCAATATGGTACATATAAGGTTTGCTGCGGGAGATGGTGCGGTCGAAATATGCACTGTTTGCAGCAAATTTGTTTTCATGGCGGCGAACCAGTTCTGTATTGACTTCGTTGATGCGGAAGTCTTTACGCAACGATGCCCACAAGCTACCAGAGCCGAAGGTTTGTGCTTTGGCTTGGTCGAGCAGGGAGGAGTTGAGGCGCATCATGGCCATGCCGACTTGGTTGGGCGTGGCGTTTTGCGCGTAGGCTGTGGCGGAAACTGCCGACAGGCTTGAAACGGTCAGAGCGATGGTTTTTAGTTTTGCCATAGTAAATAGAGTTATCAAATATATAATAAAATTTCGTCTTTTCGATGGTATCGTTTCAGCATTCAAACGTCAAGTCGAGCAGGGAATTTGCTTGTATGATGTGGCCGTGGTGTTAAAATTCTGTCACACAAGCCAGAATGCATAGGGGAGTCTTTAATGGAAGTTTTTTTTATGCAAACGCCAATGGGACAATATCTTGCTCAAAAAGAGGCGGATTTTTCCAGACGGCATTTGCAATATTTGAATGGCCAAGTGGCAGTTCAATTAGGCGGTATATGGCAGAGGCCGTCTGAAAATATGATTGTGGTGCCGCGCGATGTACGGATGGATGCTGAAATGTTGGCATTTGAAACGCATTCTGTGGATGTATTATTGATGCCCCATCTTTTGGAAATTTCATCTGCCGATTTGGTGTTACAAGAGGCATTTAGGATATTAAAACCCGAGGGCAGGTTGATTTTGACGGGATTTAACCCTAAATCTTTGTGGGGATTGAGCTCGTGGTTTGATGGCAAAAGATTGCCTATGAAATCTCAATGCTTGGCGCTGGCTGAGTTGAAACGAAAAATTGCCGCTATTGGTTTTGAAATGGAATATGGGCAGTTTATGGATTATCTGCCTGCTGTGAATTCGCCATCTGCTTTGCGGTTTTGGCGGTTTATGGAAAAGGCGGGGGATAGGTGGTGGCCTCAATGTGCGGCGGTTTATGGTGTGGTTTTAACGAAACATTTAATTGGTGTCCATCCTTTGCCTGAATTGGAATCTGCATTCGATGGCAATACGGTTGCTTTAAGTACGGCACGTTTGGCTGAATAGTTTTCAGACGGCCTATATATAATGATGAATTTGGAGACTAATGATGCCTGAATTACCTGAAGTGGAAACGACTTTACGCGGAATCGCGCCGCATATTGATGGCAAAAAGATAGAAAAAGTCATTATTCGCCAGTTTAAATTGAGATGGGCTATCCATCCAAACTTGGCGCAAATTTTGGCCGAGCGCAAAATTTTGGCATGCAACCGTCGTGCGAAGTATTTGATTATTACTTTTGAAACAGGTATTTTACTTATTCATTTAGGTATGTCCGGCAGTTTGCGGATTTTTACCGCCGATGATGAGCGTATCGCCACACCAGATAAACACGATCATTTGGATTTTGTATTTGATGACGGTACCGTATTGCGTTATCACGATCCGCGTAAATTTGGTGCGGTATTGTGGTATGAGGGTATTGCCGAGCATCATCCGCTGTTGGAAAAACTGGGGCCGGAGCCGCTCTCGGACGATTTTGATGCAAATTACCTGTATCAGAAATTGAAAAACCAAAAGCGAGCAGTTAAATTAGCGCTGATGGATAATGCGGTGGTGGTTGGCGTTGGCAATATTTATGCGAATGAAAGTCTGTTTAAGGCAGGTATTTCGCCATTGCGTCCGGCGAATAAGCTGACCAAAAAAGAATGCGCATTATTGGTGGAAACCGTTAAAGCGGTTCTGCAAAGGGCGATTGAAACCGGCGGCAGTACGCTGCGAGACTTCGTTAATAGCGATGGAAAAAGCGGCTACTTTCAGCAGGAGTATACGGTCTATAGCCGTCACAATGAGCCTTGTGTCCAATGTGGCGGGCTGATTTTTAAAGAAACTTTGGGGCAGCGTGGAACATTTTATTGTCCAAATTGCCAGAAATAGTTTCAGACGGCCTTAAATGTCAGAGGCCGTCTGAAAATAATGAACACAATACAGAAGAAATTTTATGTCTAAACAAAAAGCTCCTTTTTTTAAACGACTGGGCAGACTTTGCCGTTTGGCAGCTTGGTTATTCAGAACCGGTCGGGATTTGCGTGCCATCGATGGCAACAATGCAGAGGAACGCAATCACGCTGTGGTTGTTTTGGGAAAAGGTGCGTTGGATGCTTTGGATATCGAATTGGAAATCGGCGTACCGCCGCAAGGAAATGTGAGCGGTACTTTGGTGGTGGCCAATCATGTGTCTTGGTTGGATATTTTTGCCATGAGTGCCGTTTATCCGAGCAGTTTTATTGCGAAACAGGAAATTAGCGGCTGGCCGGTTTTGGGGAAAATGGGTAAAAATGCCGGCACGGTGTTTATTAAGCGCAATTCCCGCCGTGATATCGAGCCGATTAATCAGGCGATTTGTGCGGCATTGAAAGCAGGGCAAAATGTCAGTTTCTTTCCCGAGGCACGCACTTCTTCTGGCTTGGGTATTTTGCCGTTTAAAGCAGCCCTGTTTCAATCGGCTATTGATGCGAAAGCGCCGATTCAGGCAGTAACTTTGCGATATTATGATGGCGAAGGACAACGGACGGATCTGCCATCCTATGCGGAGGTAAACCTGTTTCAGTCTTTATGGCGTATTGTTTCTATGAAGAAAATCCGTATCCGTTTGGATTTCTCGCCTCAATACAAACCGACAGACATGCCGGATAAAGACCGCTATGTTTTGAAGGATATTGCGGAAACAGCCATCGGTGAAATTGTGGCTTCGGATTCTCCCGTTCAGCCCTTACCTAAAAAATAATTTCAGTCAGGTACTTGTTTTATTTCAGACGGCCTCCATTTAAAGAAACAGCTGTTTTCGGTTTAATTG
>NZ_JBQCXF010000211.1:0-4969 GCF_051956635.1 Neisseria sp. P0022.S010
AATGAAAACCTATTTTTCAGACGGCCTCTATTATACCGTTCAAAGCATAAAATATTTGCCTGAAATAATAACCTTATTGCAGCACTTGCAGGCTGCCGTCTTTCATGGTCATTACCCGGTCGAAACGCTCAGCCAGCTCGTCATCATGGGTCACTACAATCAGGCTGGTGTTCAATTCACGTTTCAAATCCAGCATCATGTCCAGCACATTTTGCGCATTTTTACGGTCAAGGTTCCCCGTCGGCTCATCTGCCAACAGGCATTTCGGCTCATTAACCAAAGCACGGGCAATCGCCGCACGCTGACGCTCACCGCCGGAAAGTTCGCTCGGACGGTGCAGCATACGCTTATCCAAGCCAACCTTTTTCAGCATCTTAACAGCCTTCTCCTCAGCCATCGCTTTGGGCATTTTGCCGATTAAAAGCGGCATCATGACATTTTCCAACGCAGAAAACTCAGGCAATAGATGGTGGAACTGATACACAAAGCCCAAATAACGGTTGCGCAATTCGCCCAACTGTTTTTGGCTCAAACCGCCCAAATCCTGATCCATCAGTATTACCTTGCCTTCAGACGGCATATCCAAACCGCCAAGAAGGTGCAGCAATGTGGATTTACCGCTGCCTGACGAACCGATGATACTCACGCTTTCCGCTTCGGCAACTTCAAAATCTAAATGATTCAACACTTGTACATTCAATGCGCCGTCATTATAGCTTTTGCCAACGCCGGTACATTTCAAAATTGTCTTACTCATAACGCAAAGCCTCCGCGGGTTGGGTTTTTGCAGCACGCCAGCTCGGATACAGTGTGGCGATAAATGCCAAGCCAAGCGAAATACAGGCAATAACGGCGACATCCTTCAAGTTTACATCGCTAGGCAGGTAATCGATGAAATAAACCTGTGAGTTAATCAAATGCACACCAAACATGTCTTCAAAAAATGCGACAATCTTGCCGACATTCCAGCCCAGCAATACACCGCATACCACGCCCACAAGCGTACCGAAGAACCCCGCAAATGCGCCTTGTACCAAGAAAATCTTCATGACGCCGCCCGGGGACAAACCCAACGTGCGCAAAATCGCAATATCGGCTTGCTTTTCCGTTACCGCCATTACCAAAGACGAGACGAGGTTAAACGCAGCAACCGCGATAATCAGTGTCAAAATGATGAACATCATGCGTTTTTCCAACTCAACGGCTTCAAAATAGCTGCGGTTGTTAAACGTCCAGTCGCGCACCCATACTTCATCTTTTTTAGCATCAGGAATCAACTTGGCAATAAAAGACGGCGCATTCTGAGGATCAGCCAGTCGCAAACGCAGCCCACCGACATTTTCTCCCAGCCGATACAAGACTTGCGCATCCTTGATATGCGTCATGGCCAAGGTGTTATCGACTTCATAAACACCTGTTTTTACCACACCGACCACATTAAACTGCTTCAAGCGCGGCACTACGCCGGCAGGAGTAACATTACCCTCTGGCGTAATCACTGTAACCTTGCCGCCCATCTCCGTGCCCAATGCCTCAGCAAGCCCTTGGCCCAAAATAATATCAAATTCGCCTGGCTTCAAATCGTCGAAACTACCGGCCGGCATATCCTTGCCGTAATCAACGACATTTTTTTCTTCAGACGGCAAAATACCGCGTATCTGAACACCGCGCACTTCACCGGCATTGGCAAGTAAAGCCTGATCGGAAACATAAGGCGCGCTGGCCAATACTTCCTTTTTGCCTTTTACAAATTCGCGCAAATTCTGCCAACCCGGCGCGCTACCGACATCGTAATAGCCGATTTCTGCATGAGGTGCGACGTTCAACAATTGACCGCGTATCTCTTTCTGAAATCCGTTCATCACGGATAAAACCACAATCAGCGCCGTTACGCCCAAAGCGATACCGGCGATTGAAATCATGGTAATAAATGACATAAAGCCATTGCGTTTTTTCGCACGCAGATAGCGCAGGCCTATCCAAGTTTCTAAAGAAGCCATTCAAAAATGCCTCATTCGTTTGTCAAAAAAGGCTTATTGTACCGTAAAACCGACAGGTCGTCCGATTGCCCGACTGATGTAGCATTCAGGGATAAAGTGTATGTAAAACCATGTATCTTCCCGTAAATTCCACCGAAAAACTTGCACAATCGGCCAATCGCCCTTATTCTGAAGCAGTGACACACTTTGTCACCATCAAAAAGGAAATACACTAATGAACAGCAAAAAATTCTTGGCCCTCGTATCTGTAGCTGTAGGTTTGTCATTCAGCTTCAATGCATATGCCGCCAAAGAAATCAAAATCAGTTCAAACAATACCGCTTACTCCGACGCCGATGTTCAAAAACTGGCAGCCACTGCTGTCGGTATGGGCGTAAAAGAACCTGTCAGCCTCAACAGCGGAAACGGTGTTGTTACCGTATCCGGCAGCAGCGCAACCAAATGCGCATTCAAAGTCGGCAACGGCGATACGCCTCAAATTCAAGGCGTCAGCTGCAAATAATCTGATTTAATCAATGAAAAGGCCGTCTGAAAGACTTTCAGACGGCCTTTTTGTATTGGCATTTAAGATTGGATATTTCTTCTATCGTAAACAGCCTGAGCCAAAGTACCGGCATCCACATATTCCATCTCGCCGCCCAAAGGGATTCCCCTTGCCAATCGGCTGACTTTATAAGGAAGATTTTTAAACAATTCCGCCAATACATACGCTGTCGCGTCGCCTTCGGCTGTGAAGTTGGTTGCAATGATAATTTCCTCAATATCACTTGCCTGCAAACGGGCAACCAGCTTATCTAATGCTACTGCCGAAATATCCATGCCCTGCGCCGGACTGACTTGCCCCATCAAAACAAAATACAGGCCGTCATGACAATTGGCCGCCTCCATACTGGAAACATCCGCCGGCATATGCACAATCATCAAGCGGCTTTTCTCACGTTTTTCGTCCGCGCAAATTTCACACAAATCACCTTCGCAAAATGTGTTGCACATCCGACAATGTTGCACCTGTTTCAAGGCAAATTGCAAAGCATCCACCAATTCCTGCGCTTCTTCGCGTTTATACTGTAAAAGCTGGTAAGCCATGCGTTGTGCGGATTTCGGGCCGACATTGGGCAGGATTTTTAATGCATTAATCAAGCGGACAAAGGCATCAGGATTTTTACTCATGATTTCAGACGGCCTTTTAAAAGATAGCTAAAAATAAGAAAACAGCCGGAATTCATCCGGCTGCCCTACTCAAATACTCTGCTTATTCGGCAGCATTATTAACTTGCTGTGCGCCTTGCGTACGATCGATTTTCTTACCCAAATACTGGAGTAAATTATCGAACACATTGGCAGAAAGCTGCTGAACCAAAGCCTGTTTGGCAGCCGGAATCTGTGAATCGGCGTTTTCAGGAGCAGAAACACTCTGAACCTCCATAATCACCGGTGCAGGCATACCTTCCAACAATGCATACGCAGGTTTACCGCCGACAGGGCGCGCTTTCAACAAAGCTGCATAAGCCTCCGGAGACATGGTTCTGCGTGCATCTTGCGCGCTCAATTGCGAAACAGGCGACCATTGAACATCGGCAGCTTTACCGGCTTTCAACGCAGCCAAAGTTTCTTGGGCTTTCTTCTCTGCCAGTTTGGCGGCTTCAGAGCGCAGATATGCTGCACGAACAGTGTCTTTGACTTCTGCAAATGGTGCAATTTTCTCTTCGCGCACTTCTTTCGCACGAATGACCCAAACGGTTTCGTTGTTGATGGCAATTACTTCAGAATTGTGTTTTTTCTTCAGTACATCATCGCTAAACGCAGCATTAATCAACGTTTCAGGCAAACCGGCCTCTTTCGCGCCTGCTTTGGTTACCCATTCATCCAGGTTTTCCACTTTCAAGCCTGAATTGGCGGCTGCTTTTGCTAAAGAAGATGGATCATTGAAGGCATCTTCACCCAATTTTTCTTTAGCGGCATTAAAGGCAGAAGCTGCTTTTTTCAGTTTCAAGGCTGCTTCGATACGCGCTTTGGCTTGTTCCAAAGTCGGCTCAGCTTCGACATTTAAAACTTTGATGACGTGATAACCCAAAGATGATTTAACGGTATTGCTCACTTCGCCTTTGCCCAATGCAAATGCCGCTTTATCGAATTCAGGTCCAAAGCCGCTGCCGCCGCTTTTGCTCAGATAGCCCAAATTGCCACCTTTGTTGCTGCTGGACAAATCTTTGGAGTACTTGGCCGCCAACTCGGCAAAAGCATCTGGGTGCGCTTTGAGCTCTGCAGCCATTTTATCCACTTCGGCTTTAATTTCCGCATTACTTGCTTCATCTCCATTAGGCATAACCGGAATGAAAATATGCGCAATTTCGGCTCTTGGCGACAAATCTACGCTTTTGCTATCGTAAGCTTTTTGTACTTCTTCCGCACTGACGGTTTGTTTATCAGCCAAATCCTTGATGTTCAAAGCCACATATTCCAGCTTAACGGCTTGAGGAATCAAATAATCTTTCTTATGCGCTTCATAATACTTTTGCAAAGCCGCATCATCTACTTTTACTTGTGCCGCAAATGCTTCAGGGCTGAATGTAAATGAACGGATGGTACGGGTGGCTTGAGTCAGGTTAATCAACTGACGCGCTTGCGCATCGCTGACCAACGCACCGTTTTGCACCAAATTCAACAGATTTTGCAATTGGAACTGTTCGCGGATATC
Organism: Neisseria sp. P0022.S010; assembly: GCF_051956635.1. Classification (NCBI taxonomy): domain Bacteria; kingdom Pseudomonadati; phylum Pseudomonadota; class Betaproteobacteria; order Neisseriales; family Neisseriaceae; genus Neisseria; species Neisseria sp. P0022.S010. Next base: position 4,699 of record NZ_JBQCXF010000211.1, read on the forward strand.
TTCGACAAACTGATCCTCCGTCATTTTGCGCTGATCCAAATACTTCTTGAGCAAATCCTGACTGAATTTGCCGGAAGCATCATGGAAATTCGGATCATCCACGATAACTTGCTTGATTTGTTCCTGAGACACAGCGATGCCCATCAGCTTGGCGCCCTGCTTTAGGTAAGCTCTTTGCAATAAAGATTGGAATATAGCATCACGCGAAGGCGCAGTATTGCCGGCAGCTTGCTCATTTTGTATCGCAATCTGTAAAGCATGCTCGCTGACC
>NZ_JBQCXF010000212.1:0-4956 GCF_051956635.1 Neisseria sp. P0022.S010
AAATATTCGACAGCGATAAATCCGCCGCCAATAATAATCAAGAGGGCAATGGCCATGCCGATCATCGCTAAAATGAATTTGTCCATATGTGTCCGTTTGAATGAAGGCCGTCTGAAACACTTGAAAGTGTTCAGACGGCCTTAAAGTCAGGTTAATTAACGTTCGATTTGCGATACGTCGCGTACTGCGCCTTTGTCGGCGGAAGTCGCCATCGCGCCGTAGGCACGCAGGGCCGCGGAGACGTAGCGGTCGCGGTTTTCCGGTTTCCACGCTTTGCTGCCGCATGCTTCCATTTCGGCGCGGCGTTTTGCGAGTTCTTCGTCGGACACTTTTAGGTTGATGCTGCGGTTGGGGATGTCGATTTCAATTGTATCGCCTTCGTGCACCAAACCGATGGCGCCGCCTTCCGCCGCTTCGGGCGAAGCGTGGCCAATGGACAAACCTGATGTGCCGCCGGAGAAGCGTCCGTCAGTCAGCAGGGCGCAGGCTTTGCCGAGGCCTTTGGATTTCAGGTAGGAAGTCGGATACAGCATTTCCTGCATGCCCGGGCCGCCTTTGGGGCCTTCGTAGCGGATGATGACGATGTCGCCGGCGACGATTTGGTTGCCCAAAATGCCTTCGACGGCGGCTTCCTGGCTTTCAAACACGCGGGCGCGGCCGGTGAATTTGAGGATGCTCTCGTCCACGCCTGCGGTTTTCACCACGCAGCCGCGCTCGGCGATGTTGCCGAACAAGACCGCCAAACCGCCGTCTTGCGAGTAGGCGTGTTCGACGTTGCGGATGCAGCCTTTTTCGCGGTCGAGGTCGAGGGTTTTCCACATACGGTTTTGCGAGAACGCTTGGGTGGTGCGCACGCCGCCGGGTGCGGCTTTGAAGCGTTCGATGGCATGGGTGTTTTCGGGGTTGGTCACGTCCCATTTTTCAATCGCGTCTTTCAGCGTCGGCGCGTGGATGGTGTACACGTCGGTGTGCAGTTTGCCCGCTTTGTCCAGTTCTTTCAGGATGGCGAAGATGCCGCCGGCGCGGTGCACGTCTTCCATGTAGTAGTCGTGGTTGTTGGGCGCGGTTTTGCAGATGCAGGGGACAACGCGGCTTAAGCGGTCGATGTCGGCCATTTTGAAATCTACGCCCGCTTCGTTGGCGACGGCGAGCAAATGCAGGATGGTATTGGTGGAGCCGCCCATGGCGATGTCCATGGTCATGGCGTTTTCAAACGCTTTTTTGGTGGCGATGCTGCGCGGCAACACGGTTTCGTCGTCTTGCTCGTAATAGCGTTTGGTGATTTCGACAATCATGCGGCCGGCTTCGAGGAACAATTCTTTGCGGCCGGCATGGGTGGCGAGGTAGGAGCCGTTGCCGGGCAGGGACAGGCCGAGCGCTTCGGTCAGGCAGTTCATGGAATTGGCGGTGAACATGCCGGAGCAGGAGCCGCAGGTCGGGCAGGCGTTTTGTTCGACTTCTTCGACTTGTTTGTCGGTGATATTGTCGTCAGCCGATTCGATCATGGCGTCAATCAAGTCCAAACGGCGTTCAGGCTGAATATTGGCCACGCCGATAACCTTACCGGCTTCCATCGGGCCGCCGGAAACGAAGATGGTCGGAATGTTCAGGCGCATGGCGGCAATCAGCATGCCCGGGGTGATTTTGTCGCAGTTGGAAATACAAACCAGCGCGTCGGCACAGTGGGCGTTGACCATGTATTCGATAGAGTCGGCAATCAGGTCGCGGCTGGGCAGGGAGTAGAGCATACCGCTGTGGCCCATGGCGATACCGTCGTCAATGGCGATGGTGTTGAATTCTTTGGCAATGCCGCCGGCTTTTTCGATTTCACGGGCAACCAGTTGACCCATATTATGCAGGTGCACATGGCCTGGGACGAATTGGGTGAAAGAGTTGGCAATGGCGATAATCGGTTTGCCGAAGTCGGTTTCCATTACGCCGGTCGCACGCCATAATGCGCGCGCGCCTGCCATATTGCGGCCGTGGGTAGAGGTTTTGGAGCGGTATTCAGGCATTTTTGTTCCTTTGTTTTATGCTGAGGCCGTCTGAAATAGGCTGGTTGGTTGGCGGCCCGTTGTAGAAATAACTCGGTATTTTATACCAATTACGAGCGATGAAGCACGCTATTTTGTAATAAAACTAAACTGTATTTGCTTCACCTGAATTTGCTGCTCAATCCTTCAGACGGCCTGAAGTTTTCTTAAGATGAAACGCTGTCTTTCTCAGTTGCAAAAGATGTTGGCATCAAAAAGTGATATGATAGGGAACTTCTCACATTTCTAAGGATAAGACGATGAAAAAAATCATGTTTGCATTGTGTTCGGCCATGTTGGCTTCTGCTGCGTCTGCCGCTGTTTATAAAGTGGACGAATTCCATGCCAATGCCCGCTTTGCCATCGACCATTTCAACACCAGCACCAACGTCGGCGGTATTTATGGTTTGACCGGCAATTTGGAATTTGACCGTGCCAAACGCCAAGGCTCTATCGATATCGTATTGCCTTTGTCCAAACTGCAAACCGGTTCGGACCACTTTACCCAACACTTGAAATCTGCCGATATTTTCAATGCAGACAAATACCCTGAAATCCGTTTTGTATCCACTAAATTCAATTTCAACGGTAAAAAACTGCTGTCTGTTGACGGCAACCTGACCATGAACGGCAAAACTGCGCCGGTGAAACTCAAAGCCGACAAATTCAACTGTTACCAAAGCCCGATGGCAAAAGCAGAAGCGTGCGGCGGCGACTTCAGCACCACCATCGACCGTACCAAATGGGGCTTGGATTATTTGGTAAGCGCCGGTATGAGCAAAAAAGTAGACATCAATATCCAAATCGAAGCAGTAAAACAATAATCCTGCTTGATTTCAAAATAAAGGCCGTCTGAACGGAATATGTTCAGACGGCCTTATGATTAAAGACGTCTAGGATTCTTTATTTTTGTCGGCTTTGGCTGCCCAATAAGTTGCCAGAAGCGAGCCGGAGATATTGTGCCACACGCTGAACAATGCGCTGGGAACGGCAACAACCGGCGCGGCGGCAAAGTGTGCGGCGGCAAGGGCGGCGCCTAAGCCTGAGTTTTGCATACCGACTTCGATGGCCAGCGTTTTTTGTGCATCATAAGGCAGGCCGGTCCATTTGGCGGCAAAGAAGCCGAGCAGATAGCCGATACCGTTGTGGAGTACGACAACTGAAAAAATCAGCAGGCCGCTTTCAATAATCTTGCCTTTGCTGGCGCCGACTACCGCGCCGATAATCAGCACGATGGCGGCAACGGAAACCAGCGGCAGCGCATCGGTCAGTTTTTCAGTTTTGTTGCCTAAAACCTTATGGACAATCAAGCCCAAAACGATGGGGAGCAAAACCATTTTGACGATGGACATCAACATGCCGCCCGCTTGGATTTCCAGCATTTCACCGGCAAGCATCAGGAAGATGGCAGGAGTCAGCAATGGGGAAATCAGGGTAGAAACAGACGTAACGGCAACCGACAAAGCCACATTGCCGCGCGCCAAATAGGTTATCACATTGGAAGCCGTACCGCCCGGACAGCAGCCGACCAAAATCACACCGACCGCGATTTCGGCAGGCAGGTTCAACAGTTTCGCCAGCAGATAGGCTGTCGCAGGCATGATGGCGAATTGGGCAATCACGCCGATAATGACGGCTTTGGGATGTTTAAACAAAATATCAAAGTCGGAGGGTTTGAGGGTCAAGCCCATGCCGAACATGATGACGCCCAGTAGCCAAGGAATGTAAGGGCCGACCCATTTGAAGGTGTCGGGTGCGAAAAAAGCGATACCGGCAAAGAGTGCGGCCCAGAGGGAAAAGGTCTTTCCGATAAAATTACTGATTTTGTTAAGGGTATTCATGATGATATGTTGTGAAGTTGTTTTTAAGGGAAACTAAGGATACACGCCTTAACCTTAATTTGCAAAATGGCTTAAAATAAATAAGGCCGTCTGAAAATAAGGATTGATTTTCAGACGGCCTGTGATTTGTATTTGCTATATAGACGGCATTATTCTTTTGATAAAATATTGCGCACCCATCGGGCGACAGGTGCGATTTCTCCGGCAAGCATACCGGTTTCGATTTGGCTGCTGTGTTTGATGACATCGGCCGCTACACCATGTAGCCATACGCCGGCGCAGGCGGCTTGGAATGTTGGAATGCCTTGCGCCAGCAGGCTGCCGATGATGCCGCTCAAGACATCGCCGCTGCCTGCGGTGGCCAAACCGGCATTGCCGCTGGTGTTGGTATAGACTATGCCGTCTGCCGTGGCCACTAATGTGTGATGGCCTTTCAATACGACGGTCGCGTCATATTTACGGCTGATTTCGGTTACGGCTTTTTGCCTGTCGGCTTGAACTGATTGGGTATCGGTGCAGAGTAGGCGGGCGGCTTCGGCCGGATGAGGTGTCAGGACGATATGTTTGTACAATTTGAGGCGTTCGGCTAATTCGGAAGAGCGGGCAAGCAGTGTCAAAGCATCTGCATCGAGCAATAAAGGCTGGTCATGGTGTGTAGACAGGATTTGGGGCAGCAGCTGCTCTGATAATCCGTCCAAACCAAAGCCGCAGCCGATTACGCGTGCGCTGACATCGTCGCGCTTCATCAGTTGGGCCGCAGTGGCGAGCATAATTTCAGGGCGTTCGGGAATGATGGCAAAAGGCAGCGTGGCTTGGTTGAAGCCAGCCCAAACCTTGCCGCACCCTTGATACATCGCGGCTGTGGCTGCCAAAACTATTGCACCGCTCATTCCTGTTGCGCCGCCGATAATGGCAAGCGTGCCGTATGTGCCTTTGTGTGATTCTTGGGCGCGGGGGCGGAATACGTCGGGAAATGCTAAGGCCGTCTGAAAAGCTTGAAGCGATTCGGGAAGCGTGTAGATGGGCTGCATGGCGTAACCTTCCAAGATAAGAAATTTAATTTTAAATCAGAAAGTAAAAGG
>NZ_JBQCXF010000213.1:0-4911 GCF_051956635.1 Neisseria sp. P0022.S010
GTTTTATTCATCAGATGATAGTTTATGTTATAGGAGCTAAACCATTTCTTATTTGCTCTTCGATTTCATCTAACATCTGATAACGCTTACGATACATAGACCGTTTTTTGCTTTCGATTTCCTCAAAATCTTTACGCACCGGCTCTTTTGGAAGATGCCATAATCCATCAACACCCTTTTGAGCACCATGCTCCTGCCAAAATTGGTCATAGTTCATTTTGACACGTTTCTTCAAGCGCCAACGTAGCTTAACTTGCCTATCTTGTGTGATACCAATCACACCATCCAGCTTTAATGCAATAGCAAAATATTGCAATGCATGCACCATCAATTGCTGAGGACGCAATCCATGTAGCTTCTTAGTTAAATCCCGTACGGTATCTTTCGCCTCTTCTCCTGCTGGTCCCTGAAGGGAGGCTGCAAGCAGCATATTATTTACAAAGGCGAATGTTGTCATATACAGACGTCTTCCATTGCTTTCTCGTAAAGAAAGAGACCACATTCCCTCATCGACACAATTGTCATTTCGGTTAAGCCAAATCTCAAGGCCGTCTGAAGGTTTTGCCAAAACAATATGAAAGGAACGGGTTTTCATACCCATTACTCTTTCTTTTCCAAACAGCTTTTCTGCAGCCTCAAAATCTGACTGCATAATTTTTAACCTATCATGACCACTAAATTTCTTATCAACAAACTCATGTATCAAAGGATAGGCATCTTGGGGCATTTGACTAAAAAAACTTTGGCATATTTCCGAAGCATTTACAAACTGCTCAAATGCCTTAATTTCTTTACGATACCACAATGTCCTCAATGTAAATTTTAAATGTTGCGTTTTAAACTTTGGTGCATTCTGATAAACAGTTTTAAATCCCGGAAAAGAAAACTTTTCAGGCATATAGACTCCCTACCCTTATTCCGGCGCTTTAGTGTGCCAATCGCTGTTCAGTTGAACTTGATGTGCTGCACCCAAAATTTTGGCTTCGGAGAAATAGTTGCCGATAAATTGCACACCAATCGGCAGGCCGTTTGCGCTGAAACCGGCAGGCAGAGTGAGTGCAGGTAAACCGGCAAGGTTCACGGCGATGGTGTAAATATCGGACAAGTACATTTGTACAGGGTCGTGGATGTCGCTGCCGAGTTTCGGTGCGGCAGTCGGCGCAGTCGGCGCCAAAATGAAATTACATTGACCAAAGGCCGTCTGAAAATCATTGGCAACCAGACGGCGCAGTTTTTGCGCTTTCAGGTAATAAGCATCATAGTAACCATGGCTCAATACATAAGCACCGATCATGATACGGCGCTTAACCTCACTGCCGAAACCTTCGGCACGGGTGTTGCTGTACATTTCTTCAAGGTCGCCGAATTGCGCTGCACGGTGGCCGTAACGTACGCCGTCGAAACGGGACAAGTTGGTACTTGCTTCTGCAGAGGCGAGAACGTAATAAGCGGGAATCGACAATGATGTTTGCGGCAGGGAAACTTCAACAGTCTCCGCGCCTTGTGCTTTGAGCAAATCGATAACGCTTTGCAAGGCCGTCTGAACATCGGCATCCGCGCCTTCACCGAAATATTCTTTAGGCAAACCGATTTTCAAACCTTTGAGCAGCTTGTCTAAATCACGGGTGTAGTCTTCTTTGTCACGCTCCAAACTGGTGGAATCGCGCTCGTCAAAGCTGGCCATGGCGTTCAACAAAATCGCACAGTCTTCGGCCGTTTGCGCCATAGGGCCGGCTTGGTCGAAGCTGGAAGCATAGGCAACCATACCGAAACGTGAAACCGTACCGTAAGTCGGCTTGATGCCGGTAATACCGCAATGCGATGCAGGCTGACGGATAGAACCGCCGGTATCCGAACCCAACGCAGCCGGTGCCAAACGCGCTGCAATCACGGCAGCCGAACCGCCTGACGAACCGCCGGGAACATGTTCAAGATTCCATGGGTTTTTGGTTGCGCCGTAGAACGAAGTCTCATTGGTCGAACCCATGGCAAATTCGTCCATATTGGTACGGCCAAGAGTCACCATGCCGGCATCCAACAGGTTTTGCACCACAGTGGCAGTATAAGGAGAGACAAAGTTATCCAACATTTTGGAGCTGCATGCACTGCGCCAACCTGTTTGGCAGAAAATATCTTTGTAAGCAACCGGCACACCGGTCAAAGCCGTTGCATTACCGGCTGCGATACGAGCATCGGCTGCTTTGGCCTCAGCAAGGGTTTTATCTTGATCGATGGTCACATAGCCATTGATGGCAGGGTTTTTCGCAGCAATAGCGGCCAAATATTCGGTCGCCAATTCGACTGCAGAAATTTGTTTGGATTGCAGCAGGCTGCTGGCTTGTTTGAGCGTGTAAGCGGTCATTGTGCCGTACTTTCTATAAAACAGTTTTTGCTTTCAAAACAGATATTGAAAACATCCGTTTAAATCAATAAATCGAGCCGTCTGAACAGAATATCCTTTCAGACGGCCTTGTAATAGGGGTTTGCCGATAAGCAAAGGCCGTCTGAAACCTTATTCTTCAATCACTTGAGGAACGATATACAGACGGTTGCGCACTTCGGGGGCAACAGCCTGATATTCTGCAGCGTGATCGGTTTCAGTCACTTTATCTTCGCGCAGGCGCAAAGCGGCTTCATGCGGATGCGCCATGGGTTCGATGCCGTCGGTATCGACGCTTTGCATGTTTTCAACCATGGCGAAAATGTCATTCAACTCGGCAAGCGTTTTGTTTTTTTCTTCGTCCGTTAAAGTGAGGCGCGAGAGTTTTGCTATTTTTTCCACATCATTTAAGCTTAAAGCCATAAAAAATCCTTGTCTGATAGCAATGCCTCTTGGGTTTGGGGTATCATTGCATTTCATCTTCTATGAAGCGAAGAATTATAACCGAAAACCAAACAGGTTGGCATGGTGTTTTAATTCAGACGGCCTTTTAAGGGGGCATTTATCCGTCTAAAACTGTGTACCTGTTTTTCTTATTTTAAATAATGCTAAACACATCCGGGCTGGGCCGGAATTTCAGGAATCCTATGTTTCGCCTTTTATCTCGTTTCCTCTCTAATGATATTGCCATCGACTTGGGCACGGCCAACACGCTGATTTTTGTACGCGGCAAAGGGATTGTTTTAGATGAGCCGTCCATGGTTGCGATTCAATCCGGCGCAGGCAATAAAAGTAAAATTATAGCCGTGGGCACGGAAGCCAAAAAAATGCAGGGGCGTGCGCCGCGCAATATCGAAATTGTCCGCCCGATGAGGGACGGTGTGATTGCCGATTTTGTGATTACCGAGCGTATGCTAGGGATGTTGATTAAAAAAGCCACCGAAGGACGGTCTTTGGTTCCGCCTCGTGTGGTTATCTGTGTTCCGGGCGGCTCTACCCAAGTGGAACGTAAAGCAATTTTGGATTCCGCATTTGCTGCCGGCGCGGCAAGCGTGCATTTGATTGAAGAACCGATGGCCGCCGCTTTAGGCGCGGGCTTGCCAATTGAAGATGCGGCAGGTTCGATGATTGTCGATATTGGCGGCGGTACGACTGAAATCGGTATTCTTTCGCTGGGCGGCATGGCCTATTCTGCTTCTGTCCGCGCAGCCGGCGATGAATTCGATAAAAGCATCATCCATTACCTTCGCCGCCATCGCGGTGTCTTGATTGGCGAAGCTACGGCCGAAGAATTGAAGAAACAAATCGGCTCGGCCTCGGGCTTTGAAACCGAAACAGCCATGCGCATTAAAGGCCGCAATCTGGCCGAAGGTACGCCTAAATCCTTGGCTGTTACTTCAACTGAAATCCGTGAAGCATTGAGTGAAACATTAAATCAAATCATCCGTGCCGTCCGTCTGGCTTTAGAACAGGCTCCACCCGAACTGGCCGGCGACATCGCCGACCGCGGTATTATGTTGACCGGCGGCGGTGCGCTTCTGCACGGTATCGATACCGTCTTGGCCGACGCAACCGGCCTGCCCGTCGGTATTGCCGACCAACCTCTGAACTGCGTTGCCTATGGTGCCGGCAAGGCTTTGGACTATATCGGCAAATGGGATGATACCGTATTCACGGAAAACCCATAAGGTAGATGGTTATGGAACGCTCTTCTTTGCGCTTTGACGAGGCAAAAGGCCCTAAGCTGTTGCCTCGTTTTGTCGTTTATATTGCTCTGGCTGCCGGTCTGATGGTAGCTGATTACCGCTTTTCATTAATGCAGCCTGTACGCGCGGCAGTCATGCCTATGCTCTACCCTGCTCAATGGCTGGCGAATCAACCTGTTCAACTTTATCAATATTTTGCCGACCTCTCCCAGTCCAAATCCGAGCTCTTGGAACAAAACCGCCAGCTTTTGGAAGAAAATGGCCGTCTGAAAATCGATTTACAGCGAGATAAAGTCAATACCAATGAATTGCGCGAATTAAAAAAACTGTACGGTTTGCAACAAAAAGGCATTCACAACGTTATCGGTGCGGAAGTCATTTCCAATGGCAAAGATCCACTTTCCGAAAGACTGATTATCGGCAAGGGCAGTCAAGACGGTTTGAAAGTTGGCGACGCGGTCATCGATCAAAGCGGTTTGATTGGCCTGTTGACACAAGTTCACACACAAAGTGCGGAAATTGGGTTGATTTCAGGCGGACAAAGCATTGTCCCCATAGCCGTCAGCCGCACCGGTGAACGCAACTTGGCATACGGCAATGGCAACGGTTTGGATTTGCGCTATTTCCCAACCGGCTCCGACTTGAAACCCGGCGATGTTCTGCTGACTTCCGGTTTGGACGGTACTTATCCGGCAGGTATTCCCGTTGCAACCGTCAGCAAGGTTGTCCGTGCATCGGGAACGCCTTATTACGATACGCAACTGACGCCTTTGGCCGCTTTACGCAGCAGCCGTTTTGTCTTGGTACTTTCTTCCGCCCCTTCTT
>NZ_JBQCXF010000214.1:0-4906 GCF_051956635.1 Neisseria sp. P0022.S010
GGCAATAACGGAATAAATAAAAAACAATGATATAGTTGATTTTACTTTGAATTTGCGATATTTGCGGCGGCTGAAAAAAATCCGCATCCGCCTTCAAATGCGGATACGGATTTTCTTGTCAAACAAACTTATTCGGCCAACAATGCTTCCGGTTTGACTTTTTCGCCATACACGGGCAACAGGGTTTTTTCATAGGCGGCTTTCAGACGGCCGTCTTTTTTCATGGCGGCGATTTCGCCGTTGACCCAGTTCAAGAGATCGGCGTTGCCTTTTTGGACGGCGGGTGCGATAAATTCGGCAGGGCCTAAATTACCGATGGCGACTTCAAAATCCGGGTTTTCTTTCGCCCACGCCCACAGCAGGGCGTTGTCGTGGGCAAGTGCCGCGCCGCGTCCGTCTTTCAGCGCGTCGAAGGTTTCGGTGTTTTGGTCGAATTTCAGCAGTTTGACTTCGGGATGGCTTTTGGTGAAGAAGGCGTCGGCGGTGGTGCCTTTGTTGACCAGCAGGGTTTGGTCTTTCAGTTGCGCCACGTCGGTAATCGGTTTGTCTTTGGGGGAAACCACGCCCAACGCCACTTTCATGTAGGGGTCGGCAAAATCGACAGCTTCGGCGCGTTCGGGGGTTTTGGTGAAGTTGGCCAGGATGAGGTCGACTTTGCCGGAACGGACGTATTCAACGCGGTTTGCAGCCTCGGTCAGGACGAACTCGACTTTGTCTGGGCTGCCGAGCAGGTCTTTGGCCAGGTCTTTGGCGATTTCAACGTCAAAGCCTTGGTTTTTGCCGTTTGCGTCAACATAGCCGAACGGGGGCTTGTCGCCGAATACGCCGATGCGGATCACGCCTTTTTCCTTGATGGCGGCAACGGTTGCCGCGCCGCTGCTTTGTGAAGATTGGGTGTCGCCGGAGCCGCCTCCGCAGGCGGTCAGACCGATGGCGATGGCGGCGGAAGCGAGTAGCGCTTTGAATTTTGCGTTCAGTTTCATTGGGAATCTCCTTTTTGAATGTTTGCTTGGGATAGAATGCCGTCTGAAAGGGGGAGCGGACGGTTTACGGTAAATCAGTAGTCCATACCTGCCAGAAATTGGCGGGCACGCTCGCTTTTGGGTGCGGAAAAGAAGGTTTCGGGATCGGACGATTCGACGATGCCGCCTTTGTCCATGAAGACGATGCGATCGGCAACTTTGCGGGCAAACCCCATTTCATGGGTTACGATGAGCATGCTCATGCCTTCATGGGCGAGTTCTAAAACCACTTCCAAGACTTCGCGCACCATTTCGGGGTCGAGTGCGGCGGTGATTTCGTCCAGCAGGATGACTTCCGGATTCAGGCACAGGGCGCGGACAATGGCGATGCGTTGTTTCTGGCCGCCGGAGAGTTCGCGCGGGTAGGCGTTTTTGCGGTCGAGCAGGCCGACGCGTTCCAACAGTTTGTCGGCTTGTGCTTCCGCTTCGGCGCGGTTGCGGTTTTGTACTTTTACCGGGCCTAAGAGGATGTTTTCGATGACGGTCATATGGGCAAACAATTCATAGCTTTGAAAGACTATGCCGACTTTTTGCCGGGCGGTTTGCCAGGAAACGTCTTTACCGAATTCGCCAACACCGTCCATCACGATGCTGCCGCCTTGGTGCGGCTCCAAACCGTTGACGCAGCGCAGGAGGGTGGATTTGCCGCAGCCGGACGGACCCAATAACACAATCACTTCGCCTTTTTCCAAGTCCAAATCTAAGGATTGAATGGCGGTTACGCTGCCGTATTGTTTGTGCAGCTTGCGGATACTCAATAAAGCCATATCAGTGTTCCCATTTTTGTTCCAGCTTTGCCGCCAACAGCGACAGCGGCCAACAGCATAAAAAATACAGCATAAAAATCAGGCCATAAACCCAAAATGAGGCATTGGGCTGCGTCAGCAGAGAGTTTTCAATAATTTGTTGCCCCACTTTGACCACTTCAATCACGCCGATAAGCGAGGCGAGCGAACTGGTTTTAATCATTCGCGTAAACAAATTAACCGTCCCCGGCAAAGCACGGCGGACACTTTGCGGCAATTCGATGTAGCGGAACACTTGACGACGGCTCAAACCCAGTGCCAAGCCCGATTCGACTTGATGTTTTTCAATCGATTCCAATGCGCCGCGCACCAAATCGCCCATTTCGGCGATGCCCCAAAGCGTAAAAACCCAAACGCAAACCCAAAATCCGCCGATGTGTATGCCCGTCCACACGGACAAACCGAAATACAGGCCGAACAGCCACACCAAAATCGGCACGATGCGGATGGTTTCGAGATAAAACCGTCCGATAAGGCGGACAAGCCGGTTGCGCGAACGCAAAACCAGGCCGAACAACGTCCCCAATACGCAAGAAGCCGCAACAGAGATTAAAGAAATTTGTGCTGTTAAGAGCAGGCCTTCGCCCAAACGTGCCGCATTTTTTCCTTCAAAAAGCCAGTCAAACGCCATATTTCGCCCTCCGTATGCGGTTTTCCAATCGCCGCACCAACAAAGAAACAGGCAGCAGGATAATCAGATAAGCGGCAAACAGCAGGAACAATGCCTCGTTGGTTTTATAGTCCATACCAATCACATCTTTGGTAACAAACAACAATTCTGCAATACCGACCGCGCTAATAACGGATGTTTCTTTCATTAAAAACAATATATTAGCGGCAACAGCCGGAAAAGCGACCGCCCAAGCCTGCGGCAATTCGACATAGCGGAACACTTGAAATCGGCTCAAACCAACGGCTTTGCCCGCCTCGACCTGCCCTTTTGGCACTGCCAAAATACCGGCGCGGACGGCTTCCGCCATATAGCTTGCGCCCAAGAAAACCAGCGCGATCACGCCGCAGGTGAAACCGTCCCATTTGATGCCCATTTTCGGCAGGCCGTAATACAGGAAAAACAACTGGATCAACAGGGGCGTATTACGCGACAGTTCGATATAGGCGCGTGCCAATGCGTAGAAAGGGCGGATGCGGTATGCCGTTACCACGGCGACGGGCAGGCCGAACAGCAACGACAAAACAACGCCGTAAACGGACAATTCCAGCGTCAGCTTTGCCGCATCGGCGAATTTGGGTATGGCATCGATCAGATAAGGCCAGTTCATCAGAATCAGACAATCAGCTTAACGAAAGGCGGTATTTTAATGAACTTGTAAGATAATGTTAAAGAATTCTTGGGAATATCAAACATCATAAAAAAGAATAAGGCGATGCCGTCTGAAAAAACTTTCAGACGGCATCGTACTGAATTCCGCGTCAGATTGCGCTGCCGCCGACGGTCAGCCCGGCATCGATACGCAAAGTCGGCTGCCCCACGCCGACGGGGACGCTCTGCCCTTCTTTGCCGCACACGCCGACACCGCTGTCCAACGCGGTATCGTTGCCTATCATCGAAACATGTTTCAGCACTTCGGGGCCGTTGCCGATGATGGTCGCGCCTTTGACAGGATATTGCAGCCTGCCGCCTTCGACCCACCACGCTTCGGATGCGCTGAATACGAACTTGCCGCTGGTAATGTCCACTTGTCCGCCGCCGAAATTGACGGCGTAAATGCCCTTATCGATGGACGCGATGATTTCTTCCGGCTCATAGCCGCCGTTTTCCATAAAGGTATTGGTCATGCGCGGCATAGGCGCAGAAGCGTAACTTTCGCGGCGGCCGTTGCCGGTCGATTGCGTACCCATCAGGCGGGCGTTGGTTTCGTCCTGCATATAGCCGACCAAAATACCGTCTTCGATCAATACCGTGCGGCGGGTTTCATTGCCTTCGTCGTCGATATTGAGCGAACCGCGTCTGTCGGCAATATCGCCTTGGTCCACAACGGTCACGCCTTTGGCGGCCACGCGCTCGCCGATTCGGCCGGAGAAAACGCTGGTTTCTTTGCGGTTAAAATCGCCTTCCAAACCATGTCCGACCGCTTCGTGCAACAACACGCCCGGCCAGCCGTTGCCCAAAACAACAGTCATCTCGCCGGCAGGCGCAGGACGGGATTCAAGATTGGTCAGGGCTTGTTTGACGGCAGAATCGACAAACCGATGCACCAAGTTTTCATCGAAATACGCCAAATCATAACGCCCGCCACCACCCGCACTGCCCTGCTCGCGACGCTCGCCCTGCTTGGCAATGACGGTTACGTTCATGCGTACCATCGGGCGGATGTCGGCAGCGTGTTTACCGTCCAGACGGGCGATGTACACCATGTCGTATTCGCAGGTCAAACCGGCCATCACTTGCACGATACGCGGATCGGTGGCTTTGGCCAGCGTTTCGACTTTGTTCAACAGCGCGACTTTGGCAGCGGAATCGAGGCTGGCAATAGGGTCAATCGCCATATGGACAGGCTTGCCGTAGGCAGGTGTCGGCACTTTGACGCTGGCCTCGCCACCGGCCGCACCAATCACGCGCACGGCTTTGGCAGAGCGGTTGATCGAATCGATACACAGGCTGTCGGCGTAGGCAAAAGCGGTTTTATCGCCCGAAACGGCACGCACGCCCACGCCCTGATCAATTTGGAAGCTGCCCGATTTGACAATGCCTTCTTCCAGATGCCAACTTTCATAGGCAGTGCGCTGACAATAGATGTCGGCATAATCAACATGGTTGGCGCCGATAATGCTCAGGCTTTGGGCGAGCAAATCGGGGGAAAGATGGTTGGCTTCGAGCAAATCCCGCTGTACGGCGGCGTAGGTTTGTTGCATAATTTTTCAGACGGCCCGACAAGCAGGCAAAGTTAATTTGGCCTTGATTATACGGTATTTTATATGGCTTTGGATATGTTGATTGCTTGGGTTTATGAGTAATTGAAACAAATTAAAAGGCCGTCTGAAATATAGGGTTGAAATGTTTGCCTTACCCTAGTTCAACGTCAGCCGCGTAGAGAAGATAACAAATCATCGTAGGAT
>NZ_JBQCXF010000215.1:0-4888 GCF_051956635.1 Neisseria sp. P0022.S010
CATCAATAGTGATTGTATTTAATGATAGAAATTTTAAATTAATCGACAGCCTAGACTTTAGGAGCTAGTTGGTCTATGACTGTCGATCGAATACTAAGATTTCTTATTTTACTTAGAATTATAAAGTATTTTTCTTTCTAAGTTTATATTTATATTGGTAATTGAAGTCATGATTACTTGCGTCAATATTTACGCTCAAAACTTGTTTTCCCTGTGTTGCACAAGTAAGTAGTTCTTGGCTGATTTGTGGTAGAACCGTATTGGTAAGAATCGCATCGATCATGCGGCCACCTGATTCAACTTCTGTACAACGTGAAGTGATTAGTTTTAACACTTCAGGGGTATAGTGTAGGTCGATGCCATGATTATCTTTAATGCGTTTTACGATACGATTTAATTGCAATTCAACAATTTTTGAAAGCATATTATCGGATAGCGGATAGTAAGGAATAATTTGCATCCGGCCTAATAAAGCAGCTGGGAAAGTTTTCAGCAGGGGAGTACGCAGGGCTTTAGTTAGGCCTTCTGGGGTAGGTAACATTTCGGGGTCATCACACATATCCATAATTAAATCTGTACCAACGTTGGTGGTAAGAATGATAATGGTATTTTTAAAGTCGATATAGCGACCCTCACCATCTTCCATCCAGCCTTTGTCGAATACTTGGAAAAAGATTTCATGCACATCTGGATGTGCTTTTTCTACTTCATCGAGCAAGACAACACTGTAAGGTTTGCGACGTACAGCTTCAGTCAATACGCCACCTTCACCATAGCCAACATAACCTGGAGGAGCTCCTTTCAAAGTGGATACAGTATGAGCTTCTTGATATTCACTCATGTTGATGGTAATTACATTTTGTTCACCACCATATAATGTATCGGCTAGAGCTAGAGCAGTTTCTGTTTTACCTACACCGGAAGGACCTGCAAGCATGAAAACACCAATAGGCTTGTTGGGATTGTCTAGATTTGCGCGTGAAGTTTGAATACGGCGGGCAATCGCATCCAAACCGTGGCGTTGGCCGATGATGCGTTTATTTAAGGTGTCAGCAAGTTGTAATACAGCCTCTACTTCGTCTTTCACCATTTTTCCGACAGGGATTCCTGTCCAGTCTGCTACAACGTCAGCAACTGTCCGACTGTCTACTAACGGCATAACTAGAGGTTGGACATCTTGCAGTTTTTTCAATTTAGTAACCAGCTCTTTTTGGCGGGCGCGCAACTGTTTGTTTTCTTCATCGGTTGTTTTTTGTTCAACCTGCATGATTTGTTCACGTACAGCTAATAGCTCTGCAACCAAGTCTGCTTCAGATTTCCATCTGTCTTCTAATTTTTTCAGACGGCTTTCAACCTCAGTTAATTCTTTACCAATATTTGTGATCCGAGCTTCAGAGTCGAAACTGAGTTTCTTCTCACGTTCTAAATTTGCTTGCTCAAGTTTTAATGCTTCTAACTTCTTGCGTAGATATTCAATACTGCCAGGCACAGCATGTTGGCTGACTGCAACACGTGCGCAGGCAGTATCAATCAAGCCGACAGCTTTATCAGGGAGCTGACGTGCTGGAATATAGCGGTGGGAAAGTTTTACAGCAGCCTGGATTGCTTCATCAAGAATGATCACATTATGGTGTTTTTCTAGAGAAGCATTCAATGCTCTAAGCATGTTGATGGCTTTTTCTTCATCGGGTTCATCTACTTGTACAACTTGGAAGCGCCGAGTTAGGGCAGGATCTTTTTCAAAATATTTTTTGTATTCTGCCCATGTGGTTGCACCAATAGTACGAAGTTTGCCACGAGCTAATGCAGGTTTGAGTAAGTTGGCAGCATCACCAGTACCGGCAGCGCCACCAGCACCAATTAAAGTATGGATTTCGTCGATGAATAGCACGATTGGGGTTGGACTGGATTCTACTTCGTCCATAACTGCTCGGAGGCGTGATTCAAATTCTCCGCTAACACTGGCACCAGCTTTGAGTAAGCCGATATCCAATAGAATTAATTGAACGTCTTTCAATCCAGGAGGGACATCCCCGGCAGCTAAACGTAATGCCAAAGCTTCAACCACAGCAGTCTTACCAACACCGGCTTCACCTGTAAGAATTGGGTTGTTTTGACGGCGACGCATTAGGATGTCAATCATTTGTCTGATTTCAGTGTCGCGGCCTGTGATTGGATCTATTTCGCCATTTTTAGCCTTTTCGGTAAGGTTGCTGCCGTATTTAGCTAAGGCACTTTCTTTGTGAGTAGCATTAGGCTCAGAAGATAAGGCATTCTGGGTAACATCAAGATTTTCTTCAGAGTTAGCAGTAATAGCAATAATATTGTTTGCCAATGTTTCCGGTTTGATTTTCAGGAATTCAGATGAAATATTGGCCAAAATACCCTGCAAAGTCTTATTTTGCAGCATGGTATAGAAAATATGAGCTGTACGGATTTTGTCTGTACCAAATTTTAGTGAACTGTATGTCCAAGTTTGTTCGACAAGGGTTTGGATATGTTCGGAGAAGTCAATAACGGCAGTAGCACCAACAGGCAGTTTTTCTACTGCAGCCAATACATCTTTTCGTACTTTGGCTTCATCTAAGTTAAACTGATTTATCAGGTAGAAGATATCTGTTTTTTCAGTTTGAAGTAGAGAGTGTAGCCAGTGTACTAATTCAACATAGCTGTTTTCTCGAAGACGACAGAAGGTATAGGCATTTTCCAAAGTTTTATATAAGGTAGTATTTAATTTACCAAATAATACACTGCGGCTGATGTTTGACATAAGACGTCCTTAATTAAATTATTTCAAATATGTCCAAAATAGTTTTCTAAAGCTTTTATCGACGATGGCCGTCTAAAAAAAGCCGATTAATGATTGCTGACAATCAAGTCTTCTGCATTTCGGGAAACATTCCCCAGCCAAGTTGATAAGCCGAGTCGAGTGTTTCCTCCTAAATCCATCAGTGGAACTTCTTTTTGCATCAGAATAGGTTGGATATCCCATTCATATTCTTCTGCGGCAAATAAACGAACCCATTCTTGTAAACGGGCTGTATTAATACCGTCTTTAAAGAATGATTGGTAGGCTGACAGCGTAAGTGGGCCAATAATAATTCGAAATTTACTTTGCACATCATAGAGTTTGTCACCTAGTAGTAAACCGTCACCAAGTGTGTAGTTGCCCATAATCCCAATTTGCGTTTTCTCTTCTTCAACTTCAACCCAGTACCCTACGTTAGTTTGAATGTTAACGGGAACTTGGAAATAGCGAGTGAGCAGTTGTTGCAGGTTGACTGCAGATCGGCTTTGTTTTATCAATAGACTGGAAAAATAGCGTTTAGCAAATTCGTGGATTAAACCTTTGTGATATGTGGTCGGAATATTAAGGCCATTAAAACTGGCAATGTATTTTCCGAAGCGGTCTTCAGCATTTTTATCTAAAGATGTAATGCTTTGGGCATTTGCCCACGCTCGATAGAATAAGATAGCCAGGCGGTGTTGCAACATATTTGCAAAACCGGTCCATGCCCGGTCACCGTGTTGATGTTGGCGTTCATAAGCATACTCGGTTAAATGTAGAGGTAGTGGGCCAGATGGGCCAAACAGACCAAATCCATTAATGGAAATTTCTACATAATGTGGTGATAAGGTTACCGATTGGAGATTGCGTGGGGCAAAAGTAAGCGAAGGATTTTGGCGGATCCTTATTTTCTCCATTTTTGGGCTAATAGCTTTGCCTAATATTTGCCCACCAGTAATAAATTTAACGGACTCAAGCTGGCGCAAGAGTGAAAAATAATCATACTTATACGGTTGAGAGGAAACTTTATTTAAAAAGACTGTAAGTTTTTCATCCCAAGCATTGTCTAATGAGTCACCAAAATCTGTTTTAGGGTTGACTGGACTCATATAATCATTCTCTCCCCAATTTCAGACGGCCAAGTAGCAATATGACCTTGCTGAAGTGTGTCAATTCGCAATTGTACAAATGAGTTAATAGACACCAAACGTCGGAAATAATGGTTTAAAACTGATCCAAATAGGAAAGGATGAACACCGCCTAATTGAGCTTCATCCAGTGTAACGATAATGTTGATTCCTCTGATAGGGGCTGCAACTCCATAATGACGGACTACTTTGTTAATAATTGAGGTTTCAACTCGTGTAATTGATTCAATCTGTTTTTTCAGCAAATCGCTTTCAGAAAAAACAAATACTGTTAAAAGCTCTTTCAAAGCAACAGGTGCATCTTCTTTATCAGTATTCAAAAGAGATAGGTAATTTAAGCTCAATTGATTTAAAAATGACCAAAGTGTCCTATCTTCACTTACTGCTTCTTGGGGCCTTGTTAATTTAGAAATCAGTTTAATCGATTTGACTGGCAAAAATCCCTCAATAAGAAAGTCAGATTCTCCGTCTCGAGGCATGATTAGAGGCAAATCTCTGCTTGTACACCAAGCATCGACAGAAAGGTGCTGTACGTTTGAATTAAAGGCGTAATTCTGATTATTAGCAAGAGATAAAAATACCTCACTACCTAAATAGGAAGAGCGAAAACCATTTTTAGCTGAGTTTTCGGATGGTACTCTATCAGCACGACGAGCAGAAAAATAAGCATGCTGAGTTTGCGCCTCAGGAAAGAGTCCTATATCCGGTGCTTTGTACATCGGTGAAAATACTACGGTTTGAAGGTTGTTAGTATCAAAGCCTTTTACTTGCTCAATAGCGTAGACTTCATAATTCAGGGGCTGAGTACGGTCGATAACGACATGGTGCTCCTGATCTTGAATATTTACCGGGAAGCGTGAGCTTTTTTTTCTGAATAAGTTAATGACTGGTACGGCATTTACAGAAAAATCATCCACACCGATCAGTTCAGTTAATTCAGGTATTTTATTAC
>NZ_JBQCXF010000216.1:0-4885 GCF_051956635.1 Neisseria sp. P0022.S010
GCCAAGGCTATACCCAATAGGATCCGTTTCAAATTTGTCCTTATTGACGGATGCGTTTAGGAGCTTCTTTAATGATCTCGCGGATGATCACTTGAGGCTCTTGTTTAGGTGTAGGTGCTGGAGGAGGGCATACGGCATCTTTAGGGAATACTGGATTCCAGAAGAAGCTGCGTGCAAATTTGTCTTTGTCGAAGATCACTTTGTATTGGCAAGTAGTGATGCCTTCAACGCCGGAAGTGTTTTCAGGGTCAACACCTACGCCTGGGGTGTAGAAGTGGAACAGGTAGTCCCATTCACGTACGCCAACCATGCCTTCGTCGTAGTGAGGACGGCCGAGGATTTTGTAGATGGCGTCTTTGGTCAGACCAGGACGCATTTGATCCAGCTCGTCAAAAGTCGGGAATGTACCGTGGTCGTTGTTGAAGGTCAGGGAGTAAGGTTTAGGGAAGCGTGGCTCGTCTGTAGTGCCTTCAGGAGTGATTTTGCTCTTAGTAGCACAGGCGGCCAGCAGGCCGGTAGCCAGCAGGACGAAGCCCACTTTTGCGATTTTTTTCATTTGATAATCCTTTTATTGATTTTACCGGCCGAACTTTTCAGACGGCCTGTTAGTGCCGGCAGCGAGTTTGCCGGTTGACCCAAATAATGTTGTGCTTCTTAAAGATGTCCCCGACGGTTTGACAAACAGAACATCGGCACATTCCAGCAGGGCATTGCACCTCATCTCCGTTGTATCCGCCTGAATCGGCAGAACCGTTCAGACGGCCTGACTGACATTTATTGTCACTTTGTAACAATTTCACTGCGAGTAAGGCTTGGGGTTTAGAGATTTCCGGTTTTCGATAAATCAGGTTTTATTGCGTAATACCTTGTTATCTTTGTGCTTTAGTTCTTTTTGGCATTTGCCGGAGATTAGGTACTTAATCTTTCGGGTGTTATTCCTGCAAATTGTATGTCAGTTTTCCTTTATACGCATAATCTGTGTATGCCAGAATGTTGGCTTTATACAATATTCATACTAACGAACCAGAAACGGATTGTACCTTTTCTCATGCCCGATACTGGTCATGCGGCCGTGTCCGGCTATAACTTGCGTGGTTTCGGGCAGAGTTAATAGTTTAGCGCAGATATTGTTTATGAGGTCATCATGATTGCCGCGCGGAAAATCTGTGCGACCAACGGTCTCATAAAATAAAACATCGCCTGCGACTAAAAGACCGTTTTCGGCGTTATAGAAAACGACTTGGCCGGGAGTGTGGCCGGGAATGTGGAGGACTTGGAAGCTGTGGTTGCCGACCTTGAGCGATTCTCCTTCTTCCAACCAGCGTGTCGGCGTGAATGACGGAGAAACGGGGAAGCCGTATTGCGCCGTCGTTTGCGGAAGGGCTTGGAGCAGGAATTCGTCGTCTTTGTGCGGGCCGAGAACGGGTATATCGCAGGTTTTCAAAAGTTCAACTACGCCGCCTGCGTGGTCAAGATGGCCGTGGGTCAGCCAAATGGCGGTCAGCTTGAGGCCTTTGTTTTGGACTTGTTGCAATAAATAGGGTACATCGCCGCCGACATCGGTCAAAACGGCTTCTTTGGTTTCATCGTCCCAAATCAGCGTGCAGTTTTGACGGAAGGGGGTAACGGCGTTGATTTCAAATTGGAGTGCCATGGGTGTTCCTAGGAAAGGCTTGTTTAATGTTGTTTACGTTTCAGACGGCCTTTTGCACATTGGTGCATACTTTCGGCTACAATCGCCGCTTTTACGCAACAGAGGCCGTCTGAAAATGGAAAATACCTATTTTAACCTGTGGCAGACCATACGCAACGAAGCCGAGCAGTCGGCGGCGGAAGAACCTATGCTGGCCAGCTTCCTCCACATGACCGTGCTGCGGCACGACAGTTTGGAGCGGGTGCTGGCCTTTCACCTGTCGAGCAAGCTGGCCAATCCGACCATGGATATGCGTACGCTGTACGAACTCTACCTGCACGCGCTGGAAAAAGAACCGTCCATCGGCGAAGCCGTCCGCGCCGACATCACCGCCTATTACGAACGCGACCCGGCCTGCGACCAATACTGCCTGCCGCTTTTGTATTTCAAAGGCTACCACGCCATTCAGGCGCACCGCATCAACCACTGCCTGTGGAAGGAAGGGCGCAAAACGCTGGCCTATTTCCTGCAAAACCGCGCTTCCGAAGTGTTCGGCGTCGATATCCATCCGGCCGCCCGTTTCGGGCAGGGGATTATGATTGACCACGGCACCGGCGTCGTCATCGGCGAAACCGCCGTTTTGGGCAACGACATTTCCATCCTTCACGGCGTAACCCTCGGCGGTTCGGGCAAAGAGGGCGGCGACCGCCACCCGAAAATCGGCGACGGCGTGATGATAGGCGCGAACGCCTCCGTGTTGGGCAACATCCGCGTGAACGAATGCGCGAAAATCGGCGCGGGCAGCGTGGTGGTGGCGGACGTGCCCGCCTACAGCACCGTCGTCGGCGTGCCCGCCCGCGTGGTCGGCAACAAATCGCATGCCAAACCGGCGGAGGAAATGAATCAGAATTTTTATGAGGAAATGAATCAGGATTTCTATATTTGAACCTGTCCGTTCGGTAAGCGGTAAAACCTTGAGGCCGTCTGAAAGCAAAACATCCCTGCTTTTCAGACGGCCTCCCTGCCGCCCTTAATTTTTTTAAAGTTTTGTATGATTTCTTGAAATTTTGAAAACACACAAACCCCGCATACCAAACTGCTATAATCGCGCCGATTTTATAGCACCAACTAAGCTGCGGCGGACACCTGCCGCTTTTTTATAACCTGAATTTTATAACCTAAAAAGGGAAAACATGACTATGCAAAAACCATCTCCCGTACACCGCCTTTTAACCCTCGCCGCCCTGCCGGCCGCCGCCGCGCCCAATAACATTACCGACCTCGGTACGTTGAGAAGCGATAATTCGGGCAGTTCGGGTGCATTAGCCATCAGTGCCGACGGATCGGTGGTGGTCGGTCATTTGAACGAGGAATCGTCAACAGATACACGTGCCATCGTCTGGTCAGGTAGCGGCTGGCAAACTAAAACCGACCTCGGCACGCTGAAAGCCGATAACTCCGGGGATTCAGAGGCAACCGCCGTCAGCGGCGACGGCTTGGTGGTAGGTGGAACGGCGCGCAACGACAACGGCGACTCCCGTGGCATCATTTGGTCGGGCAGCAACTGGACCACCAAAACAGAACTCGGCACGCTGAAGGCGGACAATTCAGGGTATTCATGGGTACAGGCCCTAAGTCGTGACGGATCGGTGGCGGTCGGAAATGCATCATACGACCCCTACCCTCTGCTGTATCGTCCAATTGTCTGGTCGGGCAGCAACTGGGCCACCAAAACAGAACTCGGCACGTTGGACAGCGATGGCATCATTGGTTCCGCATACGCTGTCAGCGACGACGGATCGATCGTGGTTGGCTCAATCAGCACCGACAGTGCAACCAACCGCGCTATTGTTTGGTCGGGCAGCGGCTGGGCCACCAAAACCGACCTCGGCACACTGAGCAGCGACAATTCCGGCTGGTCGTTCGCAAATGCCGTCAGCAGGGACGGTTCGGTGGTGGGCGGACAGGCAGACAACGATAACGGCGAAAGCCACGCCACCATCTGGTCGGGCAGCAACTGGAGCACCAAAACCGATCTCGGCACGCTGAAAAGCGATAATTCGGGTAGTTCGGAAGTGAAAGGCCTCAGCGCCGACGGCAAGTTTGCGGTTGGATGGGCAATCAACGACAATAACGCCTCCCGCGCCGCCGTCTGGAACCTGCGCAGCTTCAACATCCGCCCCACGGATACCGCCAACACCCGCGCCTCCCTGTCGCTGCTGTCCGCCGACACCGCCTCCCTGCTCGCACAGCGCGCCCGCGCGGCTGAAAACCTGCTGGGCGGCTGCCGCGCCGACGGCGGCAAATTCTGCTACAGCGCCGGATACCGCCGCGACATAGGACACGGCGCAAGCTCGCGCGGTGCAGACTTCGCCTTCGGCTACGGCATCTCCGACAACTTCGATGCCGCCGTCTCCCTGGCGGTTCCCGCCCGTGCCGAAGAAAACGGCAGCCACCGCCTGAAATCCGGCGTCGGCATCGGCCTGTCCGCACGCCTCCATAACGGCGCGGGCTGGTATGCCGTACCCGCCGCCGCCTTCGAAACGGACAAAACCCGCATCCGCCGCCCCCATCTGGACGGCACGGAAAGCCCCGAGAACACCGTCCGCACCAAAGGCCGCGCATACAGCCTGACGGCCGGCCGTGACTACGGCACGTCCGGTGAAAAAACCTTAGGCTGGTACGCCGCGCTGCGCCGCACCGAAGCCGAACGCCCGTCTTATAGCGAAGATGCGGGCCTGTCCTTCCCGTTTGCCTACGGCGCGGCCAAGCTGAAGGAAACCTCATTGGCGGCAGGCATAAAAGGCCGCCTGCCCCTGACCGGCAAGCTGGCATGGTACGGCAATGCGGAAGTTGCCCAGCGCGTGGGTGGAGGCAAAGCCCGCTTCACCGCCGAGGCTCCTTTCTTCGGCAAATATGAAACGGAGCGCGAAACCTCGCGTACCCGTCCGTCCGTACAGACCGGCGTAGACTACGCCTTCAGCCCCTCCGCCGTGCTGTCGCTGGGCGGCTATGTCGGCCGCAACGCCTTCTCCGGCACCGACAAAGGCATATTCCTGAAGCTGAACGGCAAGTTCTAATCGTTGTAAGGCAATAAAAAAGGCCGTCTGAAACCCGAAAACGGGTTGAACTGCACCCCAAAAGTTGGACATCCCCCCTCCAACTCACAAGGTGCAGTTTTTTTATGAGCAAATATACATTACACTTCAAATACCAAGCCGTACTCCACTACCTGCACATACGCAGCCAACA
>NZ_JBQCXF010000217.1:0-4845 GCF_051956635.1 Neisseria sp. P0022.S010
TCAAAGCCAAAACCAAAGTCAATAAAATCATCTGGATTGGCGAAACCAACGCCGCCAGTGGCGATGACAGCTATTTCGATGCCGCGCGTACATTCCCCGGCAAGCCGAATCTGAGCCGTCAGCCGTCTGCCAACGATTTGGCGCACATTATCTACACCTCCGGCACAACCGGCCACCCCAAAGGCGCATTAATCAGTTACAGCAATCTGTTTTCCAACCTTTCGGGCATCGAACAAATTTTCCAAATTTCGCAAAAAGACCGCTTTGTCGTCTTCTTGCCCATGTTCCACAGCTTTACGCTGACCACCATGGTTTTGCTGCCGATATATCAAGCCTGCTCGATTATTTTGGTCAGATCCGTCTTCCCGTTCTCCAACGTGTTGAAACAGGTTTTGCTCAAACGCGCTACCATTTTTCTCGGCGTACCGGCTATTTACACCGCCATGAGCAAAGCCAAAATCCCTTGGTATTTCAGATGGTTCAACCGCGTCCGCCTGTTTATCAGCGGCGGCGCGCCTCTGGCCGAACAAACCATTGACGACTTCAAAGCCAAATTCCCACGCGCCAAATTGCTGGAAGGCTACGGCTTGAGCGAATGCTCGCCCGTTGTGGCCGTCAATACGCCTGAGCGCCAAAAAACCGCCAGCGTCGGCGTCGCCCTGCCAGGTCTGACCGTGAAAGCCGTCGATGACGAATTAATCGAAGTGCCGCGCGGCGAAGTGGGGGAACTCATCATCAAAGGCGGCTCGGTAATGCAGGGTTACCTCAATATGCCTGACGCCACAGATGAAACCATTGTCAACGGTTGGCTGAAAACAGGAGACTTCGTCACCATAGACGAAGACGGCTTTATCTTCATCGTCGACCGTAAAAAAGACCTGATTATCTCCAAAGGCCAAAACGTCTATCCGCGCGAAATCGAAGAAGCCATTTACAAACTCGATGCCGTGGAAGCCGCCGCCGTAATCGGCGTGAAAGACCAATACGCCGATGAAGAAATCATTGCCTTTATCCAACTCAAAGAAGGCATGAAGCTGGAAGAAGCCGAAGTCCGCAGCCACCTGCGCGGCCTGTTGGCAAACTTTAAAATCCCCAAACAAGTCATCTTCCAAGACGAGCTGCCGCGCAATGCCACTGGCAAAGTGTTAAAACGCAAACTCAAAGAACAGTTTCAAGACTAAACCGCTGTTTCAGACGGCCTCTTGATTCATGCAGGCCGTCTGAAAAAACCTGTCATCAACAAACTTTTCAGACGGCCACGACCATGACGACACCTATACTCGAAATCGAAAACCTAAACGGCTCCTTTCCGAGCAAGCAAGTCCTGCACGATATCAACCTGACCTTGCAACCCGGCCGCAAGCTGGCATTGGTCGGCGAGAGCGGCAGCGGCAAAACCGTATTGTCGCAAGGCATTATGCGCCTGAATCCGATGGTTACCTTTGAAGGCAGTCTGAAATATTGCGGAACCAATCTGCTGACCCAGCCCGAACGCGCCCTACAAAAACTGCGCGGCCGCGAAATCGGCATGGTGTTTCAAGAACCCATGACCGCCCTCAACCCCGTCATGCGCGTCGGAGAACAAATCGCCGAAGTCCTGTCCCTGCATTTGGGTTTGGATAAAAAACAGGCATGGGCGCGCGCTATCGAACTCCTGGACGAAACCGGCATCCACCAGCCCGAGCAAAAAGCCCAAGCCTACCCTTTCCAACTTTCCGGCGGCCAACGCCAACGCGCCATGATTGCCATGGCCGTATCAGCCCAGCCCAAGCTCCTGATTGCCGACGAACCGACCACCGCTTTGGACGTTGCCGTTCAAGCCCAAATCCTCGACCTGCTCTCACGCCTGCAGGAAGAACACGGCATGACCATGCTCTACATTACGCACGACTTGAACCTTGTGCGCCGTTTTGCCGACGATGTCGCCGTTATGCGTAACGGCCGTATCCTCGAAACCGGCAAAGCAACCGAAGTCTTCGCCAATCCGCAGCACGAATACACCAAAATGTTGCTCAACGCCGGCACAACGCGCCGCGTCGCCCCTTTGCCTGAAAACCCTGCTACCGTCCTTAAGGCCGAACAAATCGCCTTCTCCGTCAAAGAATCAGACGGCTGGTTTAAAAAACGCGACAAAACCATTCTCAACCCCGTTTCTTTCGATCTCAAATCGGGGGAAACATTGGGCATCATCGGCGAAAGTGGCTGCGGCAAAACCACGCTGGCAAAAGCCGTTATGCACCTTATCGACTCCGAAGGCAGCCTGCACATCAACGGCGAGTCATGGCAACACGAATTGCGCCGCGAAATCCAAATGGTGTTCCAAGACCCGTTCGGCGCATTCAATCCGCGCATGAACGTCTTTGATACCGTTTCCGAAGCCTTACGCGTTCACGAGCCTAGTATGCCGCGCGAAGAAATGCGCCGCCGTGTCGAAGAAGTCCTCAAACAAGTCGGCCTGCCCGAAGATGCTCTCGAACGCTATCCGCACGCATTCTCCGGCGGCCAGCGCCAACGCCTCGCCATCGCCCGCGCCATCATTGTCCGCCCGAAAATCCTCGTATTGGACGAACCAACCAGCGCGCTTGATGTCCAATGGCAACAACAAATCCTTGAATTGCTCAGCGGCCTGCAAAAAGAATACGGCCTCGCCTTCATCATCATCAGCCACGACCTCGCCGTGATCCGCGCCATTTCCCACCGTGTGATGGTGTTGAAAGACGGCAAAATCGTTGAAGAAGGCGAATGTGAAAACGTGTTTGCCAATCCAAGCAGCGACTATACGCGCCATTTGATTGCCCACTCCGGCCACATGGTTCAAGAGGCCGTCTGAATCTTTAAGGATTACGATAGGCGCATTTCAAAAAAACTATTACCGGGTGGCGGCACTTGAAATTTTCTCTGTCTGCCACTATTCTGAACAACATATTTATTAATCCCGATTTAAAAGGAAATAACATGAGCAGCGAATTGATTATCCATACCAGCGATGCCAGCTTCGAACAAGACGTTTTGAAATCCGACGTACCTGTACTGCTGGACTTTTGGGCACCATGGTGCGGCCCTTGCAAAATGATTGCCCCAATCTTGGACGACATCGCCTCCGAATTCCAAGGCCGTCTGAAAGTCGTTAAAATCAACATCGACGACAATGAAGCCACTCCTGCCAAATTCGGCGTTCGCGGCATCCCTACCCTGATGGTGTTCAAAAACGGCGAAAACGTTGCAACCAAAGTCGGCGCATTGGCTAAAGGCCAACTGACTGCATTCGTTGAAGCCTCTATCGCTTAAGGCTTTAAGCATATAAAAAGGCCGTCTGGAAATTGTTTTCAGACGGCCTTTTTTTGTATTCATTAAGCAGCCAATGGTTTCAAAGTCAGGCTGATATTTTCAGCTTTCACTTTAAACAGCAAATCAATATTCGGATGTTTGCCAGGATTGGCTTCGGCATCGGCAACATGCTCGGCAAACCATGCCAGGCCGCGTTCTGCCGCCGCTGCGTCCAGCTTGCCGTCAAACTCTTGCGCCAAAGCATGGTAAAGCTTGAGCGAGCCTTGTTTGCCGGGCGCATTGGGAATGTGATGAACCACATTGCCCTCTTTATCGAGAATATCCAAGCCGCTCAAATGGTCGATAGCAGGCATGGTGGCCAAATTATCTTGGAAGATCATGATTGTCCTTTCTGATGTAGGTTTTAAAGCAAACCATATAACAAGGCCGTCTGAAAGTTGATGTTTGACACTTTTCAGACGGCCTTAAACATTTCAATTAACGTGTACCGAAAATCTTATCGCCGGCATCGCCCAAGCCTGGGATGATGTAGCCGTGTTCGTTCAAGTGGCTGTCGAGCGCGGCAGTGTAGATGGTTACATCAGGATGCGCGTCATTGACGGCTTTCACGCCTTCCGGAGCGGCAACCAATACCAATGCTTTGATATTGCTGCAACCTTTGGCTTTCAGAAGGTCGATGGTCGCAACCATAGAGCCGCCGGTCGCCAGCATCGGGTCGATAATCAGGGCAGGACGCTCGGCCATGCTGTCAACGAATTTCTCAAAGTAAGAAACCGGTTTCAGCGTTTCTTCATCGCGCTGCAAGCCGACAACGCTGATTTTAGCGGTAGGAATCAGGTCGAGTACGCCGTCGAGCATACCCAAACCGGCACGCAAAATAGGGACAACGGTCAAGGTTTTGCCTTTGATACGGTCGCCTTCGATAGAGCCACACCAACCGTCGATGATGTATTTTTCGGTTTCAAAGTCGC
Source organism: Neisseria sp. P0022.S010 (assembly GCF_051956635.1). Classification (NCBI taxonomy): domain Bacteria; kingdom Pseudomonadati; phylum Pseudomonadota; class Betaproteobacteria; order Neisseriales; family Neisseriaceae; genus Neisseria; species Neisseria sp. P0022.S010. Next base: position 4,260 of record NZ_JBQCXF010000217.1, read on the forward strand.
GGCTGGCTTCGTATGCCATCAGGCGTGCCAGCTCGGTAGTGAGCGTACGGAATTTGTAGGTGCTGCATTCTGCCTCGCGCATCAAAGTCAATTTGTGGCGGACGAGGGGATGATTGATGACGGTAACGTTCATTTTCTGTATTTCCGAGTTTCGTTGACGGAGTGAATTATACTTTTTTTCACGAATGGCGGAAAGGGTATGTTTCATGCGAAAGGCCGTCTGAATCAGGGTTTCAGACGGCCTTTGTCAACAATTTTACATTACGGAATATTGTAGATGATTAAGCTTTCAGCAATTCTTGCAGTTCGCCGGCCTCGTACATTTCCATCAAAATGTCAGAACCGCCGACAAATTCGCCGTTGACGTACAGTTGAGGAATGGTCGGCCAGTCGCTGTATTCTTTAATGCCTTGGCGTACGGCATCGTTTTCCAATACGTTGACTGTCACATAGTCGGTACAACCTGCCGCATTCAGGATTTGTACGGCACGGGAAGAGAAGCCGCATTGCGGGAATTGCTTCGTGCCTTTCATGAACAATACGACGCGGTGTGTGGTAACGACTTCTTTGATTTGATCGTGGATAG
>NZ_JBQCXF010000218.1:0-4831 GCF_051956635.1 Neisseria sp. P0022.S010
ATCCTAAAAAAATGAATATCTTTTACGAAGAGTCCGGCCAATTCAAAGTTGCCTCCATCGTCCAAAAAAACGACGCCACCTACCAAGTCGATACCCAACACGGCAAACGCACCAAAGTGAAGGCAAATAATGTCTTTGCCGAATTTGACGGCGATATGGCGGCGTTTTTAGAGAACGCGCAGGCGCAGGCGGCGGACATCGACACCGATTTATTGTGGGAAGTATGCGGCGAAGAGGAATTTACCGCTGAGGCGATTGCCGAAGAATATTTCGGCCATGCACCGACCAAAACCGAGCTGGCGGCAACTTTGATTGCGCTGTACGCCGCGCCGATGTATTTCTACAAAAAAGCCAAAGGCGTATTCAAAGCCGCGCCCGAAGAAACTTTGAAACAAGCGCTTGCCGCCATCGAACGCAAAAAACAGCAAGACGCGCAAATCGACGCTTGGGCAGAAGCCTTGAAACGCGGCGAGATGCCGTCTGAAATCGCGGCGGATTTGAAAACCATCCTGCACGCGCCCGACAAGCAGTCGCTGACCTACAAAGCCTTTACCAAAGCCGCCGATGCGCTGAAAACCTCCGCCTATGAATTGGCGAAAAAAACGGGCGGCATTACGTCCATTCCCCAATACCTGCAAGACGGGTTTGAAATCAAATACTTCCCCAAAGGAACAGGCTTCCCCGACCTTCCGCTTCCTGAAATGCCCGACTTGCCCAAGGCTGACGTTACCGCCTTTTCCATTGATGACGAATCGACCACCGAAGTCGATGATGCCTTGAGCCTGACCGACTTGGGCAATGGCATGAAGCGCGTCGGCATCCACATCGCCGCGCCGTCGCTTGCCGTTAAACCGGGCGACAAAATGGAAAAAAACATCATGGAACGCTTGAGCACGGTCTATTTCCCCGGCGGCAAAATCACCATGCTGCCCGAAAACTGGATTGCCGCGTTCAGCCTTGATGCGGGTGCGTACCGCCCTGCCGTCAGCATTTATTTCGATGTGGACAGCGAGTTCAACGTCGGCGAGTCAACCTGCAAAATCGAAGCGGTCAACATCGCCGAAAACCTGCGCATTCAAGCCATTGAGCCGCATTTCAACGCCGAAACCGGCTTGGACGAAGCAGGCGAAATGATGTTTGCCCACCATCAAGACCTGATTTGGTTCTATCAATTCGCCATCGCCCTGCAAAAAGCGCGCGGCAAATACGAACCCGACCGTGCGCCGCAATACGATTACAGCATCGAATTGGATGAAGAAGGCAACGTATCCGTTGTCCGCCGCGAACGCGGTTCGCCCATCGATACGCTGGTCAGCGAGATGATGATTCTTGCCAACAGCACTTGGGCGCAAATGCTGGACGAAAACGAGCTGCCCGGCCTTTTCCGCGTCCAACCGGCAGGCAAAGTGCGCATGAGCACCAAATCCGAACCGCACATCGGCATGGGCGTGCAGCATTACGGCTGGTTTACCTCGCCGCTGCGCCGCGCCGCCGACTACATCAACCAAAAACAGCTGATCAGCCTGATTGACGACACGGCCGAGCCGCTGTATCAAAACAGCGATGCCGAGCTTTTTGCCGCGCTGCGCGACTTCGATGCCGCCTATACAGCCTACGCCGACTTCCAACGCCAAATGGAAGCCTACTGGAGCCTCGTGTACCTGCAACAGCAAGGAACGAGCGAGTTGACGGCTACCATCCTCAAAGAAGACATCGTCCGCATTGAGGGGCTGCCGCTGGTAACGCGCGCGACCGGTATTCCGTTTGACGCGCTGCCCAAATCGCAGGCATTGTTCAAAATCACTGAATTGGATGCCGAGAAGCAGTTTATCGCGCTCAACTATCAAAAAGCCGTTTTACCGGGCTGATAACGTTATTTAGTTTGAAAAAAGGCCGTCTGAACAAAGAAACAGAAATCTTTGATTTCGTTTTCATCCCCGTTCAGACGGTCTTCATCATCTAAAAATGCTACAATTCCCTTTTCTGCCCATCATTTCAAACCATGAAAAAAAACGCCCCCCAATCCTTTGAAGAAGCCTTATCCCGCCTCGAAACCCTGACCCAGGCCATGCAAAGCAGCGAAATGCCGCTAGAAGACGCCCTGGCCGCCTATCAGGAAGGCAACGAATTGGTCAGATACTGCCAAACCAAATTGGCGGAAGTCGAGCAGAAACTGCAAGTTTTGGATGCCGGCAAACTGAAGGAGTTGAACCTTGAACCCGGCGAATGAACTCAAAACATGGCAGCAAAAAGCCCAAGCGCAAACCGAATTGCTGCTGGCGCATTTCTTGCCGTCTGAAAACCAAGTGCCGCACACGCTGCACGAAGCCATGCGTTACGTTACCCTCGGCGGCGGCAAACGGCTGCGCCCACTCTTGGTGCTTGCCGCGTCCGAATTGGGCGAAGCAAACCAAAATGCCGTCGAGCAGGCGATGGCGGCCATTGAAATGGTGCACGTCTATTCACTGGTTCACGACGATATGCCGGCGATGGACAACGACAGCCTGCGCCGCGGCAAACCGACCTGCCATGTGCAATACGACGAAGCCACCGCCCTTTTGGTCGGCGATGCGCTGCAAACCCAAGCCTTTGATGTACTGAGCCGTCCGACAGGCCTGCCTGCCGAACGCCAGCTTGCCATGTTGTCCACGCTGGCCCAGGCATCCGGCAGCCTCGGCATGGCGGGCGGACAAGCCATCGACCTGGCCAATGTCGGCAAAGCCATGAATCAGGCCGAATTGGAACAGATGCACAGCCTCAAGACCGGCGCACTCATCCGCGCGGCCGTGGCCTTAGGCGCACTTTCCTGCCCGGACTTAACACCGGCGCAAATCCAAACCTTAGACCGCTACGCCGCCAAATTGGGCCTGGCTTTCCAAGTGATCGACGATGTATTGGACTGCGAAGCCGATACCGCCACCTTGGGCAAAACCGCCGGCAAAGACTCGGACAACGACAAACCGACCTACGTCAAACTGATGGGCCTGCACGCCGCGCGCACTTACGCAGAAACGCTGATTGCAGAAGCCGTTGCCCTGATCGAGCCATTCGGCGGCAAAGCCCTGCGCCTGCGCCAACTGGCCGAGTTTGTTACTGCACGGAAAAACTAAACCTGCAAATAAAATAAAGGCCGTCTGAAACCTGATTTTAAGTTTCAGACGGCCTTTTTAACAGCCTGTTTGGCTGGTATCAACTGAATGCAGAGTCTTTCAAAATACGGCTCAGAACCCCCCCCGCAAACTGCATTGACAAGCCTCAGCCTGTCCGTTTAATCCAATAGGGCATCTACAAACGCTTTGGCATTAAATGGACGCAAATCGTCGATGCCTTCGCCTACGCCGATGTAGCGGACAGGAATTGGACGGTCAGAGGCAAGAGCGGCAAGGATACCACCTTTAGCCGTACCGTCGAGCTTGGTGACGATCAGGCCGGTCAGACCCAGCGCTTCGTCAAAGGCTTTCACTTGGTTGACGGCGTTTTGACCAATATTGGCATCAAGCACGACAATGATTTCATGTGGCGCATCCGGCATGGCTTTTTGCAACACGCGTTTCACTTTTTTGATTTCTTCCATCAAATGAAGCTGCGTCGGCAGGCGGCCGGCAGTATCGGCCAGCACAATGTCGATACCGCGCGCTTTCGCGGCTTGGACGGCATCGAAGCAAACGGCGGCGGAATCACCCGTAGTTTGCGAAATCACGGTTACATTGTTGCGTTCGCCCCAAGCTTGAAGCTGCTCACGCGCGGCGGCGCGGAAAGTATCGCCTGCCGCCAACAGCACAGATTTGCCCTGCGCTTGGAAGTATTTGGCGAGTTTGCCGATAGATGTGGTTTTGCCTGCGCCGTTGATACCGGCAAGCATAATCACGAAAGGCTCCTTGATTTCCGGCAAGACCAAAGGTTTTTCCAGAGGCTTAATCAAGTCGTACAGCGCATCTTTCAGCGCGCCGCGCAATTCGTTGCCGTCTTTGAGGCCTTTGAGGCTGACACGGTCGCGCACATCTTTCATCAAGTATTCGGTGGCTTCCATGCCCATATCGCTGGTAATCAGCACGGTTTCCAGCTCTTCGTACAAATCCTCGTCAATTTGTCCGCCGCCGAACACGCCGGCCAACGATTTTGCCATTTTGTCGCGTGATTTGGTCAAGCCTTGTTTCAAACGTGCGGCCCAACTGAGCTTGGGCTCTTCCACCGGAGCAGGGGCTTCAACCGGTGTTTCCGAAACGGCTTCTTGAGCTTGCTCGACAGTCTCGCTAACTGCTTCAACAGCTTCTTCTTTGACCGCTTCTGCCTGTTCTGCTGCTTCTTCAGCAGCCTCAGCTATTTCAGACGGCATCTCGGCAACGGTTTCTTGAACCTGTTCAACAGCCTCGCTGACGGTTTCAACGGCCGTTTCTTTTGCCGCCTCAGCCTGTTCTGCTGCTTCTTCAGCAGCCTCGGCCGCTTCAGACGGCATCACGGCAACGGCTTCTTGAACCTGTTCAACAGCCTCGCTGACGGTTTCAACGGCCGTTTCTTTTGCCGCTTCAAGGTGTTCTTCCACTTTTTCAACTGTTTCAGACGGCGTTTCGGTCAAAGCTTCCCGCACCTGCTCGACGGTTTCACTGACAGTTTCAACAGCCGATTCGACAACTGATTCAATATGCCCTTTGACGCTTTCCGCTAAAGATTCGGCATCTTCTTTAATATTTTCAACTACTTGAACAACTTCAGATTCTACTTTTGCTGCGGTTTCCTGAACTTGAGCCTCCTCAGGAGCCGGAGTTTCCTGTTTTTTCTTGCGACGGAAGAAGCTGAACATTAAATTTTCCTTTTAATTTTAGAAACTTGA
>NZ_JBQCXF010000219.1:0-4825 GCF_051956635.1 Neisseria sp. P0022.S010
AGCCATGAAACAAATCTGTCTTGACCGCTACCTCGCATTCGGTTGCGAAGGCCAAGCCGACAAAATCAAACCGATTTCTTTGGAAAAAATGGCAACCAAATACGCCAAAGGCGAATTGAACCAAATCGTTAAATAATCCGTAGATCGGATTCATACTGAGGCCGTCTGAAAACTTGGCAATAAAGTTTCAGACGGCCTTAGCTTTTGGAAAATTTATAGTAAAATCTTCCACCGACTACACATCAAAACACATCGAAAGCAAACATGAAACTCGCCGTTATTTTGCCGGCCTATTGTGCCGAAGCTTATTTGCCCGAATGTTTGGATTCGGTATTGAATCAAACATTCCGTGACTTTTTCGTCATCGCCATCAACGATGCTTCAACAGATAAAACCGGCGAAATCCTTGAAGCTTACGCAGCCAAAGATTCACGTTTGCAGGTTTTCCACCTTCCGGAAAATAGGGGCGAGCCGTTTGCCTGCCAATTTGCCATGGATATGCTCAAAGACGTAGAGGTCGAATATGTGGCACGAATGGATGCGGACGATATTTGCGCCTTGGATCGTTTTGAAAAACAGATTCAGTTTTTAGACAGTCATCCCGAAATCGATATTGTCGGCAGCCAAGCCACCATCTTTTTTGATGACCAAACCGGAAGAGAACCCGTTTTAAGCGACCTCCCCCTGCTCGACAAAGATATTAAAGCCTTTCTCTCCTTAGCCGCTCAAAACATGTTCAACCCCACCACCATGTGGCGGCACGACAGCATTAAAAACCTCGGGATAAACTACACCGCGACAGAAACCGCGCCCGATTTCCATATGTGGGTGCAATGCGCCCTACATGGCAAAACCTTTGCCAACCTGCCCGAGTCTTTGTTGTCTTACAGGATACACACAGCTCAAGAAAGCAAAAAAAGAGACAGAATCAACAGATCCGTCCAATACACCATGGAATTGTGGTTCAGCCACCTTTTCCCTGAATTGAACCCAGTAGAAGTTACCCTCTTAAGCCGAATCTTGCATGAAAAGCAACTGCGTTTAACCACCGAAGAGCTGAAAACCATTTTTGCCGCTTATGACAGAATCAGCAAAGACCGCAGCATTTCATTGTTTGGCGAAGACCGTAATACGTTGTTCGGCATGATAGACAATTTCTTCAATTTCTTAAAAAGCCAGTTGAAATTCACTTAAATTATAAAAGGCCGTCTGAAACCTCGGTTTCAGACGGCCTTTATCTATTTCAATATCAATCTAAATCAGAACAAGCCGTGAATCACGCCTTCTGCGTCCACATCGATTTTCTCGGCAGCCGGAACTTTCGGCAGACCCGGCATTTTCATCATATTGCCGCACAATGCAACGATGAAGCCCGCACCGGAAGAAACGGTAATGCCGCGCACGGTAATGCGGAAGCCTTCAGGGCAGCCCAAGAGTTTGGCGTTGTCGCTCAAAGAATATTGGGTTTTCGCCATGCAGACAGGCATTTTGTCCAAGCCCAGTTTTTCCAGTGAAGCGATTTCGGCAGACGCTTCCGCGCTGAAATCAACATCTTCCGCGCCGTACACTTTTTGGGCAATCGCACGGATTTTGTCTTTAATGCTCAACTCAACATCGTAGGCGAAGCGGAATTCGTTGGGTTGGTTTTCGATGGCGTTAACGACTTTGTGCGCCAAGTCTGCACCACCCGCGCCACCTTTGCCCCATACTTCGGTCAGGGAAACTTCAACGCCGTGTTCCGCGCAGGCTTTTTCAATCATGGCCAACTCGGCATCGGAGTCGGACACGAAGCGGTTGATGGCAACCACCACAGGCAGGCCGAATACGTTTTTCAGGTTGGAAATGTGTTTCAGCAGGTTAGGCAGGCCTTTTGCCAAAGCGTCGAGGTTTTCTTCGCCAAGGTTGGCACGCTCCACGCCGCCGTTGTATTTCAAAGCGCGGACAGTGGCCACGACAACAGCCGCATCAGGTTTCAAATCCGCCAGACGGCATTTGATGTCGCAGAATTTTTCCGCGCCCAAATCCGCGCCGAAGCCTGCTTCGGTTACGGCATAATCGGCAAGGTGTTTCGCCAAACGGGTGGCCGTTACAGAGTTACAGCCGTGGGCGATGTTAGCGAAAGGGCCGCCGTGTACAAAGGCCGGAGTGCCTTCGATGGTTTGCACCAAGTTAGGCTTAATCGCATCTTTAAGCAATGCCGCCATCGCGCCATTCGCTTTCAAATCTTTGGCGTAAACAGGGCTGCCGTCTTTGGCATAGGCGACAAGGATGTTGCCCAAACGCTCTTTCAAATCGCTGATGTCTTTGGCAAGACAGAATACCGCCATCACTTCGGAGGCAACGGTAATGTCGAAACCGTCGGGACGCATCACGCCGTCAACAGGTTTGCCCATGCCGTCGATGATGTTGCGCAACTGGCGGTCGTTCATATCGACCACGCGCCGCCAGAGCACGCGTTTCGGATCGATGTTCAACTCGTTGCCTTGGTAGATATGGTTGTCGAGCATGGCGGCGAGCAGGTTATTCGCCGCGCCTATGGCGTGGAAGTCGCCGGTGAAGTGCAGGTTGATGTCTTCCATCGGCAAAACTTGGGCATAGCCACCACCTGCCGCGCCGCCTTTAACACCAAACACCGGACCCAAAGAAGGCTCGCGCAGGGCGATAACCGAGTCTTTACCGATATGGCGCAACGCGTCCGCCAAACCGATGGTTACAGTGGTTTTACCCTCACCCGCAGGAGTCGGATTAATGGCGGTAACCAAAATCAGACGGCCTTGTTTTTGCGGCAGCTTGAATGCTTCGGCAGGATTGATTTTGGCTTTGTAATGACCATAGGGCTCGATGTTGTCAACGTTCAAACCCAGCTTGGCGGCAATTTCACCAATCGGGCGCATGGTGGAAGACTGGGCAATTTCAGCATCGGTTTTGAAGCTCATGATTTTCCTTTATTGAGAGAGGGAAAGGCCGTCTGAAACAATACCATTAAAGACGGCTGGAAGAAAAAGAATATTAGTTCTATTATAGCGTTTTCCAAAGACAAACCGCAGTGAAAATTTCGATATTTCATCAACAAGCGGATTCATATTGTCAACAATTTGAAACAAAGGAATAAAACATGAGCAGCAACGCATGGCTGTTTTGGGCATTGGCATCAGCTGGCTTCGCCTCGCTGACGGCGATTTTCGCCAAAATGGGTTTACAGGGCATAGATTCAGATTTCGCCACCTTTATCCGCACCTTGGTCATCCTCGCCGCTTTGGTATTGTTTTTAACCTACACCGGCAAATGGCAGGGCGTGAACGGCTTTACCGGCCGCAACTGGACATTCCTCATCCTATCCGGCCTCGCTACCGGCGCTTCTTGGCTCGCCTACTTCAAAGCCCTGCAACTGGGCAACGCCTCGCAAGTCGCACCCGTCGACAAATTCAGCCTGGTCTTGGTCGCCCTGATGGCGGTGGTCTTTCTGGACGAACGCCCAAGCACGCAGGAATGGATAGGTTTAGGCTTGGTAACCGCAGGCGTATTGACTTTGGCTTTGAAACGATAAAGATTGGGACATCAAAAAAGGCCGTCTGAAAAAGTTCAGACGGCCTTCGCTTCAAACAATCAGCTCAATATTAATTTGAACCGACTTTGATTTTTTGCCACAAGTTAACAGACAGTTTTTTCGCATCTGCGCTCATTTGAGGCATGACGAAACCGTCTTTCATGTCTTGCTCGTTCGGGAAAATAGAACGTGTGTTCACCAGCTCGGCAGGCATTTTTTCGCGTGCAGGTTTGCTGGCCGGCGCGAAGGTTACGGCGATACCGTTTTTCGCAGCCACTTCGGGATCCAGCGTGTAGTTGATGTACTTGTGGGCATTGACGACGTTTTTCGCATCGGCCGGAATCAGCCAAGATTCGATCCAGAAGCCCATGCCTTTCGGAGTCAACACTTCGATGCCGACATTGTTTTTCACTTCTTCAGAACGCGCTTTGGCCAAATTCAAGTCGCCGCCGTTACCTGCCGCCAAGCAGATGTCGCCGCGCGCCAATTCATCAATGATGGAAGGGCTGAAACGTTTCACGTCAGGACGGATGGTTTTCAAAACTTCTGCCGCCGCTTTCAAATCTTCAGGATTTGAGCCTTTAGGATCTTTACCCAAGTAGTTCAACAAGATTGGGAACATTTCGCTCGGGGTATCCCACAAAGCGATGCCGCAAGATTTCAGCTTGTTGGTGTATTCAGGTTTAAACAGCAAATCCCAGCCGTTTTCAGGCAGCTTGCCGCCCAAAAGCTCTTTACCTTTCGCAGTAATCGCCAAAGTGTTCACGCCGGAGAAGTAAGGCACGGCGTATTGATTGCCCGGGTCGGCGGTTTCCAACATCTTCAGCAATTCAGGGTCGATGTTTTTATAGTTCGGAATCAGATCCTTATTGATTTTTTGGTATGCACCTGCCTCAATTTGACGTGGCAGGAAGGCAATACCGGGCACAACCAAGTCATAGCCGGATTTACCGGTCAGCATTTTGGCTTCCAGCGTTTCGTTGTTTTCATACAAATCGTAAGTCAGCTTCAAATTATTGGCTTTTTTGAAGTCTTCGACTGTACTTTCGTCAACGTAGTTTGACCAGTTGTAGATATTCAAAGTATCGGTAGCGGCTGCCTCGGCATTGGCAGCAGGCGCGCTGCCTGCTTGAGGTTGCTCGGCTTTTTTCTCGCCACCGCCGCACGCGGCCAAAGACAATGCGGCCAATACGGCTAATACAGATTTTTTCATACGGGCAGATTCCTGATGAAAGAGTGGTTAATGTCAATAAATAAGAAACCCTGCACCCCATAAAC
>NZ_JBQCXF010000220.1:0-4812 GCF_051956635.1 Neisseria sp. P0022.S010
TGCTGATATTGCGCTCGCCTTCTTCGTTGAACAAGGCGAGGCTGGCATTGATGATTCGTGTGTAAGTGTTGACTTTAGCAATGCGCGGCATGGGATACACTCCTTTGTTTTATAGGCTGTATGAAGTAGGCAGCCAGTTGGGTTCTGCGTGTAATTCTACCTGAAATTGAGTAAATACTGTATTACAAACATATTGTGCCAGCTGGTGGATATCTTGCGCGGATGCATTGTTTTTATTTACCAAAACCAAAGCCTGTCTGTCATGCACTGCCGCACCGCCGATCTGATGGCCTTTCAGACGGCATTGGTCAATCAGCCAGCCGGCCGCGAGTTTGACCGAACCGTCAGGCTGCGGATAGCGCGGCATATTGGGGTATTGTTGCAACAAATCGGCCGCTTTTTCAGCGCTGACAACTGGGTTTTTAAAGAAACTCCCAACATTACCAAGTACGTTAGGATTAGGCAGTTTACTGTTGCGGATTGCACACACTGCATCGGAAACATCTTTGGCCGTCGCCTCACGGCCTTGGCTCAGTTCGGCAACCGCTGCCGCCAAATCGCCATAGCCCAAGTTCGGCACAAAATGCTCTTTCAACGCAAATACAACCGAAACAATCACATAACGTCCCTTGCCTTCCTGTTTGAACAGGCTTTCACGATAGGCAAAATTGCAATCGGCATTGGAAAGCTCGACAAAGGTTTCTGTATCCAAATCAAAGCAGCGTACGCTATGGATAACATCTTTCGCTTCAACACCATATGCACCGATATTTTGTACCGGAGACGCGCCGACTGTGCCTGGAATCAGGCTGAGGTTTTCCAGCCCGCTTAAACCCAGTCCAACCGTATGTAAAACAAAATCATGCCAAATTTCCCCGGCTTGCGCTTCGATATAAACCAGGCCGTCTGAACGCTCAATTTCGCGTATTCCCTTGTTTCCCATATGCACAACCAGACCGGCGTAGTCCTCCATCAAAAGGATATTGCTGCCGCCGCCGAGCCATAACACAGTATCTCGGTTGAACTCGGGCAGTCGGACGATGTTGCGCAACTCGTCGGCATGTTTGAGTGCGACAAATGCTTGAGCTTGGGCTTTCAGGCCGAAAGTGTTGTAGGAGGTGAGGTCGGTTTGGTATTGGATGGGTTGCATGGGCTTAACTTTAAAATAGGAATTCGTTGATTAAATAGCGTAATCATTGGAGAAAGACTGCTTGTATTTTTCAGACGGCCTTATGCGATTTGATCATCTCTTTACTGCAAAGCTCCAGGCACCATACCAATGCGATGGCGGCAATCGTCAGTGAAACGGTCAGCGCGGTCCAGAAGCCGTAAATGCCCATATCGACATGATAGGCAAGCAGGTAGCCGGGCAACAGGCCGCAGCCCCAGAAAGCGGCGGCATGGATGAACATCGGCATTTTGGTCACTTTATAGCCGCGCAACGCATATGAAGCGATACATTGGGTAGCGTCTGCCAGTTGGAATAGGGAGGCGAAAAATAAAACGGTCGCGGCAATGCCTAATACTGCCGCATCGTTGGTGTATATACTGGCCAACTGGAAGCGAAAGATGACCAAGAGCAGCGCGGTGCAGGTGGCAAGTACCCAGCCCAACACCAGCGAAACGCCTGAAATATAACGCGCCCGCAAAAACTCGCGCCGCCCGAGCGAAAAGCCTACGCGTACCGTGCTTGCCGATCCGACGCTTTGCGGAACCATATACAAAATGCCCGACAGGCTGATGACGACTTGTTGGGCGGCGACATAATCCTCGCCGAATGGCGCCACCAAAAAGACGATAAACGAAAACGCGCTGGCTTCTAAAAAATAAGACAAGCCGATGGGCGCGCCGATTTTCCAAATCTGTTTGAAAGCCGCCAAATCAGGTTTGCCGATTTTTGCCGTCAAACCAAACGGACGGAAGAATTTTTCTTTGGCGATATAAAGCCACAAAGCCAATGCGCTGAACCAAAATACCGCTGCCGTTGCCACGCCGCAACCTGCGCCGCCCAAAGCAGGCATACCGAATTTGCCGTAAACAAACACATAGTTCAGCGGCACATTCAACACAAATGCCGCAAAGCTGACCAACATAATTACGCGTGGGCGGTTTAAGCTGGAGGCATAAGCGTGTAGGGCGCGGTGTATCATGGCGGCCGGCATTGCCAAGCTGGTAAAGAGCATATATTGCGCCATAGTGTCTTCAACATAATCGTTCAATGTCAGCCAATGACGGAAAGGCATAATCATCGCCCACATCAACAGCATGCCGAATACGCCCAAACACAAGCCAAACCAAATGCCCTGCATTCCTGTTTTGCCGACTTCTTCGGTTTTACCTGCGCCGTACAGCTGAGCAATCATCGGGTTCAACGCCGCCATCACGCCCATAAAGGTAATGTAAATCGTCGAGAATGCGCTGCTGCCCAAAGCCACCGCGGCCAAATCTTCCTTACCTGAGCCACCGGCCATCACCGTATCGACGAAACCTATACCCACTTGCGCCACTTGCGCCAACAGCATAGGCAGGGCGAGGGCAGTAAGTAGGCGGATTTCTTTTAAGAAAACAGGAAAGGCAAAGCGGTTGAGGTTCAGTAGCATAATTATGTGTGGATTGAGGATAAAGGCCGTCTGAAAACGGAAATTTAAAATTATAAAGGGTAATACTGATAAGCAGGCAATATGTTGTTTAATCGATAAATTTTTCAGACGGCCTTAAATGTCGGATGTTTTTTTACTGCTTCCAACCAGCTGTCCGGCGTTTGAAACTGCATCAGGCCGTCTGAAAGCGACACCGCGGCTTGGGTAGTCGAAGCGCGGGTCAGTTTTTCATTGGTTTCGGCATCGTAAATGGTGTAATCGATACGCAGGCAGCTTTCGATCTCGACGATGTCCATATCAACGCGGATTTTTTGGCCGAAACGGGCAGGGCGGATGTATTTGAGGTTCATCTGCACAATCGGCCAGCTGTACCCTTGCCGTCCCATTTCGTTATAGTCGTAACCGATGGAAGACAGAAAAGCACAACGCGCGGTTTCAAGGTATTTGACATAGTTGCCGTGCCACACGATGTGCATGGCATCTACGTCAAAAAAAGGAACTTCGGTTTCAAAGCTGTGTTGGCAGTAGATGTGTTTTTTCATGGTTTAAAAGAGTGAATGTGATGGTTTCAGACGGCGTCTTCGCCCCAAAAATCATAAAAATTGAACCATTGTAGCGGATTTTGCGCACATTCTTGCGCCAAAATGTCGGCAAAACCCTGCATCGCGTCTTTGACGGCAGCCTCGCGGTTGCCGCGTTTCCAGCTGGAAGTATCGGTAAAGCGGCGCAGTTTCAAATGATAGTGGCCGTTTTGTTTGACGCAAAACAGCGTGTTTACCTGCGTTTTTAAAAGCGAAGCCAACAGCCACGCGCCTTGCGGCATAGGGGCGGTATGGCCTAAGAAATTAATGTCGGCGGTTTTCTCGCCGCGTACAGGCACGCGGTCGGCCGCGATGGCAATCCATTCGCCGTTTTCGATACGGCTGTTCAATTCCATCATCAGGGTGGTGTCCAAATCTGTTACTTGAATCAGACGGATATGATCTGCACCGGCTTTTTGCAATGCCTCGTTAAATGCCTGCGCGTGTTTGCTGTGCACCAATACGTTGAGTCTGAAATCTTTATGGTGCGACACCAGCGCACGGCAAACTTCGGTATTGCCCAAGTGCGAACAGGCAAAAATCTGGCCGCGTTCGTTGCGCTTGATTTGCGAATAGATGTCGTCCGGATCTTCAATCACCAAATCTTCATAACGGATTTTGCGTTGCCACACGGCAAAACGGTCGCAAACTGCTTCGCCAAATGCGACGAATTGTTTGAATACGCTGTGTTTCGGCAGGACGATATGGGGAAAGGTCGTCTGAAGACGGGTTTGATAGCGTAAGACATGACGGCGCGGTTTGGGCGCGGTTGCATAAAAATACAGCACCACAAACCAAATGCACGGCCTCATGAAAAAAGCCGGCAGATAGCGCACCATCAATGTGGTCAGAGTAAGAAACAGGCGGCTGCCGCGTTCGGGCTGCGCCGCCCAATGGGTTTGTTTATTGTCGGTCATGGTTTCAGACGGCCTTTCCGAAAACTTTACCCAATCGGTGTTTCAACATACCAAAAAACAGCCGTGTATGCATTTTGCTGATGCGGACATTGTCGGCAAAGGCATCGAAGTGTGACACGCCGTCGGCGGCATATTGGACGGGCGTTTTAATCCAAACCGGTTTGACGCCACGCCAGTACAGGCGGATAAGGATTTCCGTATCGAAGTCCATGCGGTCGCCTACGGTTTCTTCGCGGACGACGGACAGCGCGGGTGCAAGCGGATAGAGGCGGAAGCCGCACATGCCGTCTTTGATGTCGCATGACCAAGTGTGCAGCATATTCCAGAAATCGGTAATTTTGCGTCCGTAAAGCCGTGCTTTGGGCGCGTCATCGCCGTATTGCGGCCAGCCGCAAACAACGGCTTCGGGATTTTGTTCTGCTGCGGCGAGGAGTTTGGGTGTGTCGCTTAAGCAATGCTGGCCGTCTGCATCAACCTGCAAGACGTGGGTATAGCCATGTTCTTCGGCGTATTCCAAGCCGATTTTGACCGCTGCACCTTTGCCGCCGTTGATGGGACGGTAAAGGACATCAATGCCGTCTGAAACCAAAGCCTGCAATACAGGTTTACATTCTTCACGTGAACCATCGTCCACAATTAAAACGTTTAAACCAAAGCCACGCATGGTTTGGGCAACGTGGCTGATGGTGGTCGGGTGGTTGTAATGTGGAATAA
>NZ_JBQCXF010000221.1:0-4807 GCF_051956635.1 Neisseria sp. P0022.S010
GAATAATCATCATTTATAATAATGCATTAAAAAGAAATAGTTGTAAAGAGTTGTGTTGAATTTGTAAAGAAAGTGGGTTGTTTTTAAACGAGCTTTGCAGTTGGTATATCAGGTCGTCTGAAAAATATGTGATCAGGCATTTTTGCGTATGAAAATATTTGGAAAGACTGCATAGAAATTTTTACTTTTTCCCTTGAATTTGTCGCAAACAACCCAAATCTACCCGCCATTACGGCAGGCTTTCCATAAGCGTGCCGCTATTTCCAAGCAAACCGTGTCTGTCATGTCCGACAGACAATTGTTTTCAATCTATTTATTTATCGGAGCATTAAGACATGACCATCCGCCCTTTACACGACCGCGTAGTCGTCAAACGCTTAGAAGCTGAAGAAAAAACCGCCTCCGGCATCGTCTTGCCGGGCGCAGCCGCTGAAAAACCCGACATGGGCGAAGTGATCGCCGTGGGTGCGGGCAAAATCGGTAAAGACGGCGAGCGCCGTCCGCTGGATGTCAAAGTCGGCGACAAAGTGATCTTCGGCAAATACAGCGGTCAAACTGTAAAAGCCGACGGCGAAGAGCTGTTGGTAATGCGTGAAGAAGACATCTTCGGTATCGTTGAATAATTGTTGAATTAAGTTTCAGAACCAAAGGCCGTCTGAATCAAATATGAAGTTTTCAGACGGCCTCGAACAGATTTTTAATATTGATTTGGAGAATTTAAATGGCAGCAAAAGACGTACAATTCGGCAATGAAGTTCGCCAAAAAATGGTAAACGGCGTCAATGTATTGGCAAACGCCGTCCGCGTAACTTTGGGCCCTAAAGGCCGCAACGTAGTCGTTGACCGCGCATTCGGCGGCCCGCACATCACTAAAGACGGCGTTACCGTCGCTAAAGAAATCGAACTGAAAGACAAATTCGAAAACATGGGCGCGCAAATGGTGAAAGAAGTGGCGTCCAAAACCAACGACGTAGCGGGCGACGGTACGACTACCGCCACCGTACTGGCGCAAGCCATCGTAGCTGAAGGCATGAAATACGTGGCCGCCGGCATGAACCCGACCGATCTGAAACGCGGTATCGACAAAGCTGTTGCCGCTTTGGTTGAAGAACTGAAAAACATCGCCAAACCTTGCGATACGTCCAAAGAAATTGCCCAAGTCGGTTCGATTTCCGCCAACTCCGACGAACAAGTCGGCGCGATTATTGCCGAAGCGATGGAAAAAGTCGGCAAAGAAGGCGTGATTACCGTTGAAGACGGCAAATCTTTGGAAAACGAATTGGATGTCGTCGAGGGTATGCAGTTCGACCGCGGCTACCTGTCCCCTTACTTCATCAACGACGCGGAAAAACAAATCGCTGCGCTGGACAACCCGTTTGTATTGCTGTTCGACAAAAAAATCAGCAACATCCGCGACCTGCTGCCTGTTTTGGAACAAGTGGCAAAAGCCAGCCGTCCGCTTTTGATTATCGCTGAAGACGTAGAAGGCGAAGCCTTGGCGACTTTGGTCGTGAACAACATCCGCGGTATCCTGAAAACCGTTGCCGTTAAAGCCCCTGGCTTCGGCGACCGCCGCAAAGCTATGTTGCAAGACATCGCCATCCTGACCGGCGGCGTGGTGATTTCCGAAGAAGTCGGCCTGTCTTTGGAAAAAGCGACTTTGGACGACTTGGGTCAAGCCAAACGCATCGAAATCGGTAAAGAAAACACCACCATCATCGACGGCTTCGGCGATGCTGCCCAAATCGAAGCACGTGTTGCCGAAATTCGCCAACAAATCGAAACCGCGACCAGCGAATACGACAAAGAAAAACTGCAAGAGCGCGTGGCTAAATTGGCCGGCGGCGTGGCAGTGATCAAAGTCGGTGCCGCTACCGAAGTGGAAATGAAAGAGAAAAAAGACCGCGTGGAAGACGCGCTGCACGCTACCCGCGCAGCCGTTGAAGAAGGCGTGGTTGCAGGCGGCGGCGTAGCCCTGTTGCGCGCCCGTGCTGCTTTGGAAAACCTGCACACCGGCAATGCCGACCAAGACGCAGGTGTACAAATCGTCTTGCGCGCCGTTGAGTCTCCGCTGCGCCAAATCGTTGCCAACGCAGGCGGCGAGCCTAGCGTAGTCGTGAACAAAGTGTTGGAAGGCAAAGGCAACTACGGTTACAACGCAGGTTCCGGCGAATACGGCGACATGATCGAAATGGGCGTACTCGACCCCGCCAAAGTAACCCGTTCCGCGCTGCAACACGCCGCGTCTATCGCCGGCCTGATGCTGACGACCGACTGCATGATTGCCGAAATCCCTGAAGAAAAACCCGCTATGCCTGACATGGGCGGCATGGGTGGTATGGGCGGTATGATGTAATGCCGTCTGAAACCTTCAGACAAAAAGCAAAACCGCACGGTAATCAGCCGTGCGGTTTTTTATTTGCCAGTAAGAAGCGTGAGATGGTAAGGGGAATGCCATGATTTATAGAGAAATAAGGGTAGCCAGCTCCATTGAATCAAAAGCAATTAAATAAACTTCATCATAAAAAAGGCCGTCTGAAACTTTATTTTGCGTTTCAGACGGCCTGCTTAATGATCTAAACCGTTACTTTTTGTTTGAACGGCTGTATCGGACAGCTTGAGACAAGAGTTCTTCAATTTCTATCCACATAATGTCTCCTTACAGCAAACCAGGTTGACCTAAAGTCGGATCGTTGGCTCGTGCCGCTTGGGCATCTTCGACAGTCAGTCCAAGGGCTTTGGCCACGCCTTCGCCGTATGCCGGATCGCAACGGTAGCAGTTGCGGATATGGCGGTATTTGATGAAGTCTGGTGCATCACCCATGGCTGCGGCGGTGTTGTTAAACAAAGCTTGTTGTTGCTCATTGTTCATCAGCTTGAACAAAGCGCGCGGTTGGCTGAAGTAGTCGTCATCGTCTTGGCGGTAGTCCCAGTGCGCCGCATCGCCGTTGATTTTCAAAGGCGGTTCGGCGAAGTCGGGCTGTTGCTGCCATTGGCCGAAGCTGTTGGGTTCGTAGTGCGGCAGGCTGCCGTAGTTGCCGTCGGCGCGGCCTTGTCCGTCACGCTGGTTGCTGTGGACGGGGCAACGCGGGCGGTTGACGGGGATTTGGCGGAAGTTCACGCCCAGGCGGTAGCGCTGCGCGTCGGCGTAATTGAACAAACGCGCTTGCAGCATTTTGTCGGGGCTGGCGCCGATACCGGGAACGAGGTTGCTCGGTGCGAAGGCGGATTGTTCCACATCGGCGAAGAAGTTTTCGGGATTGCGGTTCAACTCAAATTCGCCCACTTCAATCAGCGGATAGTCTTTTTTCGGCCAAACTTTGGTCAGGTCGAAGGGATGATACGGCACTTTTTCCGCGTCTGCTTCTGGCATGACTTGGATGTACATCGTCCATTTTGGAAACTCGCCGCGTTCGATGGCTTCGTACAGGTCGCGTTGATGGCTTTCGCGGTCGTCGGCGATGATTTTGGCGGCTTCTTCATTGGTCAGGTTTTTAATTCCTTGCTGGGTGCGGAAATGGAATTTCACCCAAAAACGCTCGCCTGCTTCGTTCCAGAAGCTGTAAGTATGCGAACCGAAGCCGTGCATATGACGGTAGCTGGCTGGAATACCGCGGTCGCTCATGACGATGGTAACTTGGTGCAGTGCCTCGGGCAGCAGCGTCCAGAAGTCCCAGTTGTTCGTGGCAGAACGCATATTGGTGCGCGGGTCGCGTTTGACGGCTTTGTTCAGGTCAGGGAACTTACGCGGGTCGCGCAGGAAGAATACGGGCGTGTTGTTGCCGACCATATCCCAGTTGCCTTCTTCGGTATAGAACTTCAACGCAAAGCCGCGGATGTCGCGTTCCGCATCGGCTGCGCCGCGCTCGCCTGCCACGGTGGTGAAACGGGCGAACATCTCGGTTTTCTTGCCAACTTCGCTGAAGATTTTGGCGCGGGTGTATTTCGTGATGTCGTGCGTTACGGTGAACGTACCGAACGCACCCGAACCTTTGGCGTGCATACGGCGTTCGGGGATGACTTCGCGCACGAAGTCGGCGAGTTTTTCATTCAGCCACAAATCCTGCGCCAGCAACGGGCCGCGCGGACCAGCGGTCAGGCTGTTTTGATTGTCGGCAACGGGGGCGCCGTTGTTCATGGTCAGGTGGGTTACAGGACATTTAGAGACGGTCATGATGATTTCCTTTGTGAAATGGTCAATGGTTTATAAAACGATTTGCCGAAAAGCATATTCGTAGCCGGTTTCTTGGCATTCATAAATTTCTTGTATCGACATTTTATTTCCTTTTGCTGTTAACTATTAAAAGAACTATACAGAAAGATTTTAACTATTGAAACTATGAAATCGATTTAGAATTAATATTAATCAATTAGAAATTAAATTCTATTAGTTTTTATTAATGATTAAGCTGTAAAAAAGGCCGTCTGAAACTTTATTTTGCGTTTCAGACGGCCTTATTTTTAGTCAAAACAAGGGATTATTTATCCTGTTTGGCTTTGCGTTCTTCCAGCCAATGTTCCAAGTAGTGGATGCTGACGCCACCTTTTTGGAAGCCTTGATCACTGAACAAATCGCGGTGCAGCGGTGTATTGGTTTTGATGCCGGTAATCGCCAGTTCGGCAAGGGCTACGCGCATTTTTGCCATGGCTTGGTCGCGGTCTTTACCGATAACGCAGATCTTGCCGATCAGGCTGTCGTAGTAAGGAGGGATGCGGTAGCCTTGGTAGATGTGGCTGTCGACGCGGATGCCGAAGCCGCCGGGCAGGTGGCAGCTTTCAATCAGGCCCGGGCTTGGAATGAAGTTGT
>NZ_JBQCXF010000222.1:0-4778 GCF_051956635.1 Neisseria sp. P0022.S010
TTGCGCGTCTGCTCCGGCAAATTCGAGCGCGGCATGAAGATGAAACACCTGCGCATCAACCGCGAAATCGCCGCCTCCAGCGTGGTAACCTTCATGTCACACGACCGCGAGCTGGTGGAAGAAGCCTACGCGGGCGACATCATCGGCATCCCGAACCACGGCAACATCCAAATCGGAGACAGCTTCTCCGAAGGCGAACAACTGGCGTTCACCGGCATCCCCTTCTTCGCGCCCGAACTGTTCCGCAGCGTACGCATCAAAAACCCGCTGAAAATCAAGCAACTGCAAAAAGGTTTGCAACAGCTCGGCGAAGAAGGCGCGGTACAGGTTTTCAAACCGATGAGCGGCGCAGATTTGATTTTGGGCGCGGTCGGCGTGTTGCAGTTTGAAGTCGTTACCTCGCGACTGGCCAACGAATACGGCGTAGAAGCCGTGTTTGACAGCGCATCCATCTGGTCGGCGCGCTGGGTATCGTGCGAAGATAAGAAAAAGCTGGCGGAGTTTGAAAAAGCCAATGCAGGCAATCTGTCGATAGACGCAGGCGGCAACCTCGCTTACCTTGCGCCTAACCGCGTCAACCTGAATCTGACACAAGAACGCTGGCCGGACATCGTGTTCCACGAAACACGCGAGCATTCGGTTAAACTGTAAAACACAAAGGCCGTCTGAAACTTTCAGACGGCCTTTTTTCATTCGATATCAACCCAATAAATCCCAAGCAAACTTCCCAATAGTCAGGCACAGCAGCAACATAAATCCGTAACGCAGCAGCTTGGTTCCGCCGCGTATTGCCAAGCGCGCACCAACCACGCCGCCGCATAAATTTGCCACCGCCAACGGTATCGCCCATGCCCACACGACATGGCCTTGCGGGATAAAAAACGCCAGCGCGGCAAGATTGGTAGTCGAATTGATGACCTTTGCCGAGGCGTTCGCCGCTAAAAAATCGTAGCCGTAAAAGCGGACGAACACAAAAGCCAGTAGGCTGCCCGTTCCCGGCCCGAACACGCCGTCGTAAAACCCGATTAACGCGCCGAAAAATAAGC
The DNA here is from genome assembly GCF_051956635.1 of Neisseria sp. P0022.S010. Classification (NCBI taxonomy): domain Bacteria; kingdom Pseudomonadati; phylum Pseudomonadota; class Betaproteobacteria; order Neisseriales; family Neisseriaceae; genus Neisseria; species Neisseria sp. P0022.S010. The sequence goes on from NZ_JBQCXF010000222.1 coordinate 1,047, forward strand.
CCCATAAGGTTTCGCGGCGTGTCAGCTTTTCAGTGCGCACTGTCTGCCCCAAGTCTTTTTTCAAAAAAGTGTACAGACACATGGCAATCATGATGACCAGCATCGCCGGTTTCATGTATTGCACGGGGAAATACACCACCGTTTTCGCGCCCAAATATGAAGCGGCAAATGCCAACGCCGCGGCAGGCAGCAGCATTTTCCACGGCACGGGGATTCGGCGCAGATATTGCCCTGTCGCAGTCAAAGTGCCGCAGCAGGAAGCAAATTTATTGACACCCATCACCGAGGCCACAGGCGTAGCGTTTGGCAATAGGTTGAACAATCCGGGAATCTGCAACAGCCCGCCTCCGCCAACGGCCGCATCCATCAGCCCGGCGGCAAAGCCGACCAATACCAGATAATAAAAAAACGAATCTGCAAGCATAATGTCCATCTCTAAAAAGCAAAGCGATTTTGCGCGTGTTTGCCTGTCCTGACAACCTAAAAGGCCGTCTGAAAACCATACGTTCAGACGGCCTTTTGTTATTTGGCAATGTTTACAGCTTATTGCTTACGCTTGTCCCACCAGGCAAACAAGTTGCCCAAAACCGTTCCCGATACAGAGTGCCAAACGCAGGCAACGGCGGCAGCAACTGCGGATTCAGCATTACCGGGGAAGAATTTAGCGCTCAAACCGGTGGCAAGTCCGGCATTTTGCACACCGACTTCGATGGCAAGGGTGCGTTTTTTGGCGGTATTCATGCCGGTCAGCGCGCCACTGTAATAGCCGAGGATGTAGCCGCCGATGTTGTGTGCAGCAATAGCAAGTACCATCACGAAGGCGGATTCGGCGAAACGATGGCCATGAACGACTGCGACACCGCCGACGATGCAGGCAAAGGCAATAACGGCAACGGCGGGCATAATGGCGCGCACGTCTTCAAACCAGTGTTTTTTATGCAGCAAGATATTGGCGACAGAGCCGATAACGACAGGCAACAGGGTAACGAGCAACATAAACTTGAACATACCCCAGCCGTCCATTTCGACGGTTTGTCCGACCAAATAAGTCATCCACAACGGCGTCATCACAGGAGCAAGGACGGTGGAAACAGTGGTCATGCCGACCGAAAAGGCAACATCGCCTTTAGCCAAAAAACTCATAATATTGGACGAAACGCCGCCCGGACAAGTACCGACCAAAACCAAACCCAGCGTCAATCCGGGCGACAGGTCAAAGGCTCTGGCAATACCGATGGCGAGCAGCGGCATAATCGTGTATTGGGCGATGGCGCCGATAAAAATATCGAGCGGACGTTGCGCCAAAATTTGATAATCCTCTTTGCCCAAAGTCATGCCCATACCCAGCATGATGATGCCGAGTACGACGACTTGCGTATCGCCTTTTACCCATGAAAAAGTGGCAGGTTCGATAAAGGCGATGATGGAGGCAAGGACGATAATCAGGGCGGTGAAGCGGGTCATTTGCCGACTGACTGCGGTCAAAAAGTTCATGTTTTTACTCCTTTGTATGTTTTTATCATGACAAGAATTGCCATAATTTAACACATGTTAACTCTTGTGCGCAATTACAGTAACGAAATAGGAAACCTACCATCCAATAATGTTTAAAAACAAACCACACCGATTCCACCCAATATCAACACAAAGGCCGTCTGAAACCTTTTCAGACGGCCTTATCCTATCCGTTAATCATCGATTTATTCGATATTTTGAACCTGTTCGCGCATTTGCTCAATTAAGACTTTCAGTTCAACCGACGCTTGCGTACATTCGGCGGCGATGGCTTTGCTGCCCAAGGTATTGGCTTCACGATTCAACTCTTGCATCAAGAAGTCTAAGCGTTTGCCTGCGCTGCCCTTGCCTTCGGTAACAATGCGGCGTACTTCGGCGATATGGGTGCGCAAACGGCTGAATTCTTCATCCACATCGGATTTTTGGATAAACAAAGCAAATTCCTGTTGCAGGCGGTCGTTGTCGATATTGCCGACAGCCTCAGCCAAACGAGCGTTGACTTTGTCCATATGCGCTTGCAGCAGGCTTGGGAACAATTCATTCAAAGCGCCCACAATCTCTTCCATAGCAGTCAGACGTTGCAGCAAATGTTCGCCCAGTTTTTTACCTTCGCGTTTGCGGGCGGCTGTGAACTCTTTCAACGCGCCGGTCAATAAATCTTTAACACCTTTCGCCAAGGCCTCAGAGTCTTCGCTCTGACCTGCCAAAACGCCGGGGAAACGCAAAACGTCGGCCACGCTCAGCTTGCCGAAATTATGTTCCTTGCGCCATTCTTTGTTCAAATGCGCCAGTTGTGCGACCAAATCCTGATTGACTTCTAAAGTCTGCCCGCCAGAAGCCGCATCTTGCAGCTGAACACGGCACTCCAGTTTACCGCGCGCCACAGCAGCGGCAATCTGTTCGCGCAATGCGCCTTCCAAATAGCGCAACTCTTCCGGCATACGGAATTGGACATCCAAATAACGATGGTTGACCGCGCGGATTTCCAAATTAATCCGCTTGCCGCCGCATTCGCCTGCGGCATTGGCAAAGCCGGTCATGCTGTGGATTTGAATAGTTCGTCTTGTAGCCATAGTTTTACTCCGTTTCCAAATACGAGTGAAAGTATGGACACTATAACACACCCGACCGACGATTTTCAGACGGCCTTTGGTGCCAAATTCCTCTATAATTCAAGGCAACCTGTTTTTTATTCTCCCCAAAGGACCATCATGAGCGACTACACCCGCACCGGCCGCGCCGCCGACAGCCTGCGCAACATCAAAATTACGCCCAATTTCCTGCCACACGCCGATGGTTCCTGCCTTATCGAGTGCGGCAACACCAAAGTGATTTGCACAGCTTCCATCGACGAAAACGTTCCCCCTTTTCTGCGCGGTAAAGAACAAGGCTGGGTAACGGCCGAATACGGCATGTTGCCGGCGTCCACCGCTTCCCGTATGCGTCGTGAAGCCGCCGCAGGCAAACAGTCCGGCCGCACACAAGAAATCCAACGCCTAATCGGCCGCTCGCTACGCGCCGTCGTCGACATAGAAAAACTCGGCGAACGCCAAATCCTGATTGACTGCGACGTTATCCAAGCCGACGGCGGCACGCGTACCGCCTCCATTACCGGCGCCTACGTTGCCCTGCAAATCGCCGTGGACAAACTCCTTTCAGACGGCCTTATCAGCAAAAATCCGATCCGTGAAGCCGTTGCCGCCGTTTCCGCCGGCGTGGTGGGCGGCGTACCGCTTTTGGACTTGGACTACCCCGAAGATTCAAGCTGCGACAGCGACGTTAACATCATCATGACCGCGTCTGGCAAAATCATCGAAATCCAAGGTACAGCCGAAGGTGCACCGTTCAGCATCGAAGAATTGGGCAAGCTGATTGCCCTCGCGCATAAAGGCATTGCCGAATTGGTGCAACACCAGCAGGCCGCCCTTTTAGCCCGATAATCAGCAAGGCCGTCTGAAAGCTTTCAGACGGCCTTTTTCAACAAAATCCTTTTATGCGCATTTACTCAAAAAAGCGCGTTCCATCCTTGAATTCCATGTAAAAAATAGTAATAATAACCCTTTTTCCAGCAAACCAAGCTGCCCGACAACCCCCACAAGAAAGCACGAAACATGGCGTTAATCGTACATAAATACGGCGGCACATCAGTAGGCTCGCCCGAACGCATCAAAAACGTAGCCAAACGTGTCGCCAAAGCCCGCGCCGAAGGACACGACA
>NZ_JBQCXF010000223.1:0-4766 GCF_051956635.1 Neisseria sp. P0022.S010
AGGGGAAGGGTAGTTGTGCGGACGGCGAGGAGATATTTAGGGGTAATGATGCGGAGTGTAAGCCTTTTATGGGGTGACAATAGGGTGGAATGGATAAAGGAGAAGAAAAAGGACGTGCGCGGGCACGTCCTGGGAGAGGGGTTATTCGCTCCAGCTGACTAAGCCTAGCATCCAAGTAAGTAGAATCAGACCACCGAATACGATGCGGTAGTAGGCAAAGGGAACATAGTTTTTACTGGAAACAAATTTCAGCAAAGCTTTTACTGCTAATAAACCGGCGATAAATGCTGCGATAAAACCGATGGCAATTTGTCCGACATCTTGCAAGGTAAAGAGTTTGTAGTTTTTTAAGATGTCGTAACCTGTAGCTGCAATCATCATTGGTACGGCAAGGAAGAATGAAAATTCGGTAGCCGTTTTACGTTCCAGTCCCCACAGCATACCGCCCATGATGGTACTGCCTGAACGTGATGTCCCAGGGATAAGGGCACAAATTTGGGCGCATCCTACAACAAATGCGTCAATTGGGCGCATATCATCGACATGGTTGACTTTAGGTTTGGCTGTTGTTTGGCGTTTTTCAACCCATAAAATGAAGAAGCCGCCCAATACCAGCATGGTAGCAACGGTAATCGGGTTGAAAAGATGCAATTTAATTTGTTTACTGAATAAGAGGCCAACAATCGCAGCGGGGATGAACGCGATAAATAAATTCAGCACAAAGCGATTGGCTGTTCGCTCTTTGCCTAGTCCTTTTATGATATGGGTAAATCGTTGGCGATATTCGAATACAACGGCTAATACGGCTCCGAGCTGGATGGCGATTTCGAATACTTTTCCGTTACTTCGGAAATTCATTAAGTCGCCGAATACAATCAAGTGACCGGTACTTGAAATGGGGAGGAACTCGGTTAAACCTTCGATGATACCGAGAATAAGTGCTTTAAATAAAATCAGAATGTCCATAAGTTTTCAGACGGCCTTGAGGCCGTCTTTCTTTTATTGAATAGTTAAAGTGGTTTTGAGGATTGTTCGCGGCGGACTTTAATGATGAGCTCGTCTATGGTTTTCATACCGGCTTTCCAGTCGCTACCGTTGAAATTGACTTTGTATTTACCACCGACAATGATAGTTGGTGTGTTTTCAATTCGATAAGTTTCCGTCAATTGCTGCATTTTTGCAGCAGCCGATGCGGCAGCAGGGTTGTTGTAGGCTTGAAGCAGTTTTTTACTGTCAAAACTTGTCTGTTTACCGACCCATGTGCGGAATACATTTGCATCAGCCAAGTTAATCTTCTGTTCGTAAACAGCTTTGAAGATAACTGGATTGGCCTGATATTTTAAACCTGAAAGATTGACGGCAGCGGTTACCTTGGCCAAACCCAACATTTCAGGCATCCAAACGACGTGCTCTGTCCGTAAGGAAACATCTTTGGCGAAGGTTTTGCTGTGTTGCAACAAAACCGGATCGAGATGGTAACAATGGACACAGAAGTAGCCGAAAAATTCTAGCACTTCAATTTTTCCGGCTTGCTGCTGCGGGATAGGGCGATTAAGAACGGTATAGTCCACGCCTTCGGTAGCAGCCTGCGCACTTAGACTGAGCAGGCTCAGGCTGAGTGCGGCAATAGTTTGTTTCATACGCTGCTTCATCAGTGATTCCATTATTTGGTAGAACGAATCAAGCTGTTGATATTATGGCCTTGCAGGTTTTTTTGCAGTTTCACAGCGGCTTCCTGCGGCATGGTGTTACTTTGAACTCGATAAATGGTTTTGTCGCCGTTTTGCGATTCAACCACTTTGGAAGAAACACCTAAAATAGCCAGTTTTGCACGTTGTGAGTCTGCGCTGGAGCGGTCTGCATATGAACCAAGTTGCAGGAAGGCTTTTTTACCGCTGTTGGCAGCTGCTTCAGCTTTTTCTGCAGACTGTTTACTTGCAGCGTTGCTGCTTTCTTTTGTTGCAGAGGCATTTGCTGCTTTACGTGCTTTTTCGATGCTGCCGCTGTTGAGGATTTGCTCAGGTGTCGGCTTGTTTTGTTTTTTGGCTTCGGCTGCTTTTTTCTCAGCCAATTTGCGCTCGGCACGCTCTTTTTGTTTGTCGGTCAGTTGGTCGGCCGCTTTTTTGTCTTTTGCAGTTTTATCAGCAGCTTCTTTTTCAGCTTTGGCTTTTTCTGCGCGTTTTTTTTCTAATTCGGCTTTTTTCTCGGCCAGTTTTTTCTTAGCGGCTTCTTTTTCTGCTTCCGCTTTTGCGGCTTTTTCTTTGGCTTCACGTTCGGCTTTGTCGGCGGCAGTTTTGTCTGCTCTTTCTTTGGCTTCGCGTTCGGCTTTATCGGCAGCGGCTTTTTCAGCTTTTTCTTTAGCTTCGCGTTCGACTTTTTCTGCTTCGGCTTTATCCGCTTTTTCTTTGGCCTCGCGATCGGCTTTTTCCTGAGCCTCTTTTTCTGCTTGTGCCGCTTTCTCTTCAGCTTCTTTTTCAGCCGCTTCTTTTTCAGCTTTGGCTTTTTCTTCATCTGCTTGGCTGGACGAATTGTCGGTAGCAGGGCGTTTCTCTGCTTTGTCTTGAGGCTTCAGGATTTCAGGTTCTTCGCTTTGTTTAGGCTGAGTCAGCTCTTTGAAAACGTTTTGGTTGCCTTGGTTCAAGAAGAACAAAATACCGGCAATAATACCTGTTGCCAGTATCAGGCCGAAAAAGAAACCGGCCAAGCCTTTGCCATATTGTGTAGATTTTTTCATGACTTACCTTGTAATAATGGGTTCAGACGGCCTGAAGGGAGACTGTCTGAGTTTGAATTCGATATTTTATCAATAACCGTTATGGACGGCAAAATCCTGATGCTTTGTTTACTCTAGTTTTACTTAAATATAAAGATTCAGGCCGTCTGAAAAGTTAGAGGGCGCGACGGAAGCCGATGGCTTTCATCACATGGGTTTTACTGACTTCTTCGTCTCCTGCCAAATCGGCCAGCGTACGGGCGACGCGCATGATGCGGTGGAAGCTTCGAGCGGAAAGGGACAGTTTTTCGAGCATGGTTCCCAAGGCTTCTTGCGCTTCTTTTTGGATACGGGCTTTGCCATCGAGCTCGCTGACACTCAATTCGGCATTAACTTTGCCTTGTCGGCCGTATTGGATTTTGCGCGCGGCGGTAACGCGTTTTAATACGGCGGCACTGGATTCGCCGACTTCTTGTTGCATCAGCTCGGCGGCGGAAAGGCTGGGTACTTCGATGGTTAAATCAATGCGGTCGAGTAATGGCCCTGAAATTTTGCTGCGGTAACGGGCGATGCTTTCAGGCGTGCAGCGGCAAGGTTTGGACGGATGACCGAGATAGCCGCAAGGGCAGGGGTTCATAGCGGCGACGAGCTGGAACTTGGCCGGATAAACGGCTTGGCGTGCAGCGCGGGAAATATGGATTTCGCCGTTTTCCAAAGGTTCGCGCAATACTTCCAATACTTTACGGTCAAACTCGGGCAATTCGTCTAAAAACAACACACCGTGATGCGCCAATGAAATTTCACCCGGACGCGGGTCGGAACCGCCGCCGACCATGGCGGCCGAGCTGGCGCTGTGGTGGGGACTGCGGAAAGGACGGTTGCTGTCGAGTTGCTGTTGATGGTTGGGCAGGAGCGAACGCAATGCCCAGACTTCGACCAATTCGTCTTCGGTCAAAGGCGGAAGGATACTTGGCAAGCGTTGCGAAAGCATGGATTTGCCTGTACCTGGAGGGCCCATCATCAGCAGGCTGTGTCCGCCTGCCGCGGCGATTTCCAAGGCGAGGCGGGCGGTATGTTGGCCTTTGACATCAGCTAAGTCGGGTATTTTACTTTGTTCAGACAGCCTTTGTGGCAGTTTGCATTCGGTTTGTGTCAACGGTTCGATGTCGTTTAAATGGGCGGCCACTTCGCCCAAAGAACGTGCGCCATAAACCGCAATGCCACGCATGACGGCAGCCTGCTCAGCATTTTCCTGCGGCAAGACGAAAGAACGTCCCGCCTGCATGCCCTGCCATGCCATGGCCAGCGCGCCGCGTACGGGACGCAGCAGCCCGGACAGCGCCAATTCTCCGGCAAACTCATATTGCGCGAGCTTTTCAGGATTAATTTGTCCCGATGCGGCAAGAATGCCCAAGGCAATCGGTAAATCGAAACGGCCGGATTCTTTGGGGAGGTCGGCCGGTGCGAGGTTGACGGTAATTTTCTTGGCGGGGAAGTCGAAGCCGCTTTGGATGATGGCGGCACGCACGCGGTCGCGGCTTTCTTTGACTTCAGTATCGGGCAAACCGACGATATTGAAATGTGGCAAGCCGTTGGCAAGGTGGGCTTCCACTTCGACCAACGGCGCGTTCATACCGCTTAAGGCGCGGCTGTAAACCAAAGCAAGCGACATGTTTCAGACGGCCTTATTCGGCGGCTTCGGTTTGTTGTACGATTTCGGCAACCGCTTCTTCGGCAGCTTCTTCGGCCGCTTTCAAAGCGGCTTCTTCAGGCTCTTGGGCGGCTTCGAGTTTGGCCAAACGGGCTTCCAATTCGGCCAGCTTGGTACGGGTTTTAATCAAAACCTGTTGTTGGATGTCGAATTCTTCTCGGGTTACCAAATCCATGCGGTTGAACGCGCTGCCGAGCATGGCTTTAACGTTTTTTTCCATGTCTTTGGCAGGGCTGTTGGCGATGGTTTCGCTGATTTTGGAGCTGACTTCTTCAAAAAGTTGTTTGCCGAACATAATCCGTATCCTTTATTCAGAATGTATATAGAAATTCAAGTGGCTAT
>NZ_JBQCXF010000224.1:0-4696 GCF_051956635.1 Neisseria sp. P0022.S010
CTTTTACTTTCAAAAGTTATTTCCTTAGATACTATCAGAAAAGATTTTTAATATTTCTTGCTATGAACACTTCCCCCATCCTCCCCCCTTCCATGCTCGGCATCCTAGGCGGCGGCCAATTAGGCAGAATGTTTACCGTTGCCGCCAAAACCATGGGCTACAAAGTAACCGTACTCGACCCCGATCCGAACGCGCCGGCAGCAGAATTTGCCGACCGTCATTTGTGCGCGCCGTTTGACGATCAGGCCGCTTTGGACGAGTTGGCAAAATGCGCGGCGGTTACCACTGAATTTGAAAACGTCAATGCCGACGCGATGCGCTTTCTGGCAAAGCATACCAACGTTTCTCCGAGCGGCGACTGCGTTGCCATCGCGCAAAACCGTATTCAGGAAAAAGCGTGGATACGCAAAGCGGGATTGCAAACCGCACCGTATCAGGTGGTTTGCCGTTCAGACAACATCAGCGAAGCAAGCGCGCAATTCCTGCCCGGCATCCTGAAAACGGCTACTTTGGGCTACGACGGTAAAGGTCAAATCCGCGTCAAAACGGTGGACGAACTCAAAGCCGCGTTTGCCGAACACGGCGGCGTGGATTGCGTTTTAGAAAAAATGGTGGATTTGCGCGGCGAGATTTCCGTGATCGTATGCCGTCTGAACGATGAAAACGTGCAAACCTTCGACCCCGCCGAAAACATCCATGAAAACGGCATCTTGGCTTATTCCATCGTCCCTGCGCGGCTGAGTCCCGACTTGCAGCAACAGGCTCGGCAGATGGCGCAACGCTTGGCGGACGAATTGGATTATGTCGGCGTATTGGCAGTGGAAATATTCGTCGTCGGCGACACGCATGAATTGGTCGTCAACGAAATCGCCCCGCGTCCGCACAATTCCGGCCATCATACGCTGGATGCCTGCGCCGCAGACCAGTTCCAGCAGCAGGTACGCATTATGTGCAATCTGCCGCCCGCCGATACCAAGCTGCTTTCTTCATGCTGCATGGCAAATATTTTGGGCGACGTCTGGCAGGAAGACGGCGGCGAACCGAATTGGCTGCCGTTGCAAAGCAATCCGAATGCACACATGCACCTATACGGCAAAAAAGCCGCGCGCAAAGGCCGAAAAATGGGCCACTTTACCGTCTTGGCCAACGATGCGGACAACGCGTTCCAAACCGCACAAACCTTACATCAAAGCCTGTAACCTTACCCACTTTTTTCAGACGGCCTTTGATTGCAAAAGGCCGTCTGAAATCAATTTTTCCGACCATCCGCCATGAGCCTTCTGACCATCCTCCGTCCGGCAACCGAAAAAGACTGCCAAGCTATACACAACGCCCATCTGCATGCCGTTCAATACGCCTGCATTCGCTGTTATGATGAAACTATTATGCACACATGGGAAAGTCTGCTCGACATCAACAGCTATTTGGAAACCATCTCCGATAAAAACAAAGCCTTGTGGGTGGTCGAATACAAAGGGCTGATTCAAGGCTTTTTCCAAGTCGATTTCAAAGAAGCGCAACTGGACGCCTTATACGTCCATCCGCTCTTCCACAATCTCGGCTTGGGTACAGCCCTGCTCAGCCGCGCCGAAGAAATGGCACGAAATGCAGGCCTCAGCTTTCTCAAACTGTATGCCTCGCTCAATTCCGTGCCTTTCTATCGCCTCAATCGTTATGAATCGCTCGGTACTGCCGTGTTGCAGCTGAACAAAACCGTCCGCGTCGAATGCGAATTGATGCGCAAATACCTGTAATTTTCCCTTCCGCCGTTGCTTTTTTGAAAGAAACCGATGTCCCGAATTGCCGCACTGCCCGACCATCTTGTCAACCAAATCGCCGCCGGCGAAGTGGTTGAACGCCCTGCCAACGCTCTGAAAGAAATCGTTGAAAACAGTATCGACGCAGGCGCGACAGCGATTGATGTCGAGCTGGCCGGCGGCGGTATCCGCCTGATTCGCGTCAGCGACAACGGCAGCGGCATCCACCCAGACGACATCGAGCTTGCGCTCCACCGCCACGCCACCAGCAAAATCAAAACCTTAAACGATTTGGAACACGTTGCCAGTATGGGCTTTCGTGGTGAAGGTTTGGCCAGTATCGCCTCAGTCAGCCGCCTGACCCTGACCAGCCGTCAAGAAGACAGTTCACACGCGACCCAAGTCAAAGCAGAAGACGGCAAACTCAGCAGCCCCACCGCCGCCGCCCACCCCGTCGGCACCACCATCGAAGCTGCCGAACTCTTCTTCAATACCCCTGCACGGCGCAAGTTCCTCAAATCCGAAAACACCGAATACGCCCACTGCGCCACCATGCTCGAACGTCTTGCGCTGGCGCATCCGCACATTGCCTTCTCACTCAAACGCGACGGCAAACAAGTGTTCAAACTTCCTGCACAAAGCCTGCATGAACGTATTGCCGCCATTGTCGGCGATGATTTTCAGACGGCCTCATTGGAAATTGACAGCGGCAATGGCGCATTGCGGCTCTATGGCGCGATTGCCAAGCCGACCTTTGCCAAAGGTAAAACCGACAAACAATACTGCTTCGTCAACCATCGCTTCGTGCGCGACAAAGTCATGCTCCACGCCGTCAAGCAGGCATACCGAGACGTATTGCACAACGCGCTGACGCCTGCTTTCGTCCTCTTCCTCGACCTGCCGCCCGAAGCCGTGGATGTCAACGTCCACCCAACCAAAACCGAAATCCGCTTCCGCGACAGCCAGCAGGTGCACCAACTCGTGTTCCACACGCTCAACAAAGCCCTTGCCGACACACGCGCCGACCTGACCGAAAGCGTCAGCAACGCAGGCGAAGTGTTGCATGACATTACCGGCGTTACTCCTGCCCCAATGCCGTCTGAAAACGACAGCGAAAATCTGTTTAATAGCGCATCCAACTACCCGACAGGCAGCAAACCCGATACACGCAATGCCTTTGGTTCATCAGGCAAAACCGCGCCTATGCCTTACCAAGCCGCGCGTGCGCCGCAACAACGCAGCCTGTCTCTGCGCGAAAGCCGCGCAGCCATGAATACTTATGCCGAGCTCTACAAAAAAACCGACGACATTGACCTTGAATTGAGCCAATTCGAGCAGGCACGTTTCGGCAATATGCCGTCTGAAATGCCTACCCAAAAAACAGATATGCCGCTTTCAGACGGCCTTTCATCCCAATCCGAACTGCCGCCGCTCGGCTTTGCCATCGCCCAACTATTAGGCATCTACATCCTCGCCCAAGCCGAAGACAGCCTGCTGCTCATCGACATGCACGCCGCCGCCGAACGCGTCAACTACGAAAAAATGAAACGCCAACGTCAGGAAAACGGCAATCTACAAAGCCAGCGCCTGCTTATTCCCGTAACCTTTGCCGCGTCCCACGAAGAATGCGCCGCCCTTGCCGATCATGCCGAAATGCTGACAGGCTTTGGCTTGGAATTGTCCGACATGGGCGGCAATACCCTTGCCGTCCGCGCAGTTCCTGCCATGCTCGGTAAAGCCGACGTCGTTTCGCTGGCCAAAGATGTATTGGGCGAACTCGCCCAAGTCGGCAGCAGCCAAACCATCGAAGAACACGAAAACCACATCCTCGCCACCATGTCCTGCCACGGCTCAGTCCGCGCCGGCCGCCAACTGACCTTGCCAGAAATGAATGCGCTCCTGCGCGATATGGAAAACACGCCGCGCAGCAACCAGTGTAACCACGGCCGTCCGACATGGGTCAAACTGACTTTAAAAGAATTGGATGCGTTGTTTTTACGCGGACAGTAACGCCGATAAAAAGGCCGTCTGAAAATGCTTTCAGACGGCCTTTCAACTTATTTGCCCTTAACGAATATCCATAGGCGCAAACGATTTCACGGTTTCATCGATTGCTTTAACACGGGTCAGGAAGTCTTCCAATTGCGCAAGCGGCAATGCGCTTGGGCCATCGCATTTGGCTTGGTCGGGATTGGCATGGGATTCGAGGAACAAACCGGCCAATCGGGTTGCCATACCGGCAAGTGCCAAGTCCAATACTTGGGCGCGACGGCCGCCTGACGCAGCGGCACCGGATTCGCGCGTTTGCAGGGAATGGGTTACGTCAAAAATAACGGGCAGGTTGTTGCACGTTTTTTTCATCACGCCAAAGCCGAGCATATCGACCACCAAGTTGTCGTAGCCGAAGTTTGCGCCGCGTTCGCACAAAATGATTTGCTCGTTGCCTGCTTCTTGGAATTTCTCAACAATATTCTTCATTTGAGACGGACTGAGGAATTGCGGTTTTTTGATGTTGATGACATTGCCGGTTTTCGCCATTGCCACCACCAAATCGGTTTGGCGCGCCAAGAAGGCAGGCAGCTGGATGACATCGCAGACTTCGGCAACCGGCTGGCATTGGTAAGGCTCGTGAACGTCGGTAATCACGGGAACGTTAAACTCGCGTTTCACCGTTTGAAAAATCTTCATGCCTTCGTCCAAACCCACACCGCGGAAAGAGTGGATGGAAGAGCGGTTTGCCTTGTCGAAAGAGGCTTTGAAAACGTAAGGGATGCCGAGTTTATCGGTTACTTTAACGTATTGCTCACAGGCTTTCAGCGTAGAGTCAAGGTCTTCAAGAACATTGATGCCGCCGAAAAGGGTAAAGGGCGCATCGTTGCTGACGGTGATGTTGTTGATTTGGATATTCACGGCAAAGCCTTTCAGATAAGTTGAATTTG
>NZ_JBQCXF010000225.1:0-4689 GCF_051956635.1 Neisseria sp. P0022.S010
ATCTTTGGCATAGGAAATCGATTCTACGATTTTCTATTTCCAACTCATTATCTGGATATTTTTCTTTTAATAATGAAGAAAAAGAGACTTCATCCTGAAAAGACATAATCCTCGGATCTAGCAGCCATGGAAATTGCTTTAAAAAATTATGCATAACGGGAACTTCTTTTGCATTTTCTGCAATATATTGCTCAAATTTTTTAATAGTCTCCAATCGGACTTCTGCTAATTTATAAAATTCACGCGCTTCAATTAACTGCCATTCTTTCATCAATTGCAAAATTTGATTGGTATCTTTGAATCCTTCTTCACTAATTTCCTCTGCTAATTCTTTAAATGAAGTGAATTGATAAGAGTCTTGTACGTACTTAATTAAATTTGTTGCTTTTTGGGGCTCTAGCCCTTCTGCTTGGATAATTTGATTCATGATTCTCTTAGCTAATTTACGTTCATGTCTAGGAAGAGTTTCATACCAATCATCAAGACAAATACCTGTTGCTTCCTCAACTTTTTCCTTTTTATCATTTTCTCTTTTTGTTTTATGAAAGTTATAAAATTTTTTAATCAAAAATTGCAATACCTCTTCCAAAAATTTAGTCTTGTCGGTTTCCCAATTTAATGATCTTCGGTTAGTTGAAATTACATCCTCTGAAAAATCTTCAATAAATCCAACATCTAAGCAACCCGTAATATATGAATACCCAAAACTTGTAGCTCCCAAACCATAAAATGAATATTCGTTAACCAGTTTCCCTCTCGAAAATAAAGCGACCCCTCGCATTTTTTCTGGAACAGTTTGCTCTTTACTTGCGATTAAACTCCCGTTTATTTTTTTAAGATATTCTTTGTATTTATTCTCTTCGTCTTGGTTAAAAGAAATTTCAGTCCATGGGGATTTCCATTCGATAAATTTATCAAAACCTTCATAACGCAAATCATTATTCACGACTATTGGTTCAGCCTCATTATTATGAAAAATCTCCGTTTTAAAATCCGGCTCATCAAAAATCTGGAATGATTTTGCTAATGAAGTTGCCAAGTTTCTTGCTTGAAATCCGGTTTTTCTTTTTATTTTCATTAGCTTAATTTCTGTTCCGGATTGTTTGGATGCTTCGACCTGATCTTCTATAATTTTTGGATGATAAGGCTCTTGAGTATTTTTTTGAGATTGAATTTCCTCCCAATCTAAAATAAATGTTGTTTTCCGGTAATTTTGAATTGTAGAAATTTCGATAGTATTGGCAATTCCGAAAAAAGCCAATTTCCCAATTCCTTTTTTACCTACAACAAAACGTTTTCCGCTACGACTCTTTTCTCCTTCTGACTTTCTCCTATTCCTCCCAATAATAAGAAATTTCTCATTAATTTCATTAAAACTCATTCCATGACCGTCATCTTCAATAATAATACTTTTTTCTTCTAAATTATCATTCAATCTAACAACAACACGAGTAGCATCTGCATCATAAGCATTTGAAACTAACTCTGAAATGACTGGCGGCAAAGTCGAATACATTTGTATTCCTAAATGTGTAATTACATTTGGATCAAATCTCATTTCTAAGATATGAGATGAATTATTGGAAGTTTGAGACATTTCCATTTCCTTTTTTAAGGTGTTTAAGACTATCAACAATTGCCCTGCCTATTTTTTCCGCATACATCGGAGGAACGGCATTACCAATCAAACGGGCTATCTTGTCCCTGCTGCCCGCTTTAAAGACATAGTTACGAGGGAACGATTGCAATGTTGCACCTTCGCGCAGGGATAACGCCCTATCTTCTTCAGGATGGGCAAACCTCCCGTTGGAAATACTAAAGAATTTGGTCGTTATGGTAGGTGCGGGCTTATCCCACCATAGCCTACCAAACGTGTCTTTAAAACTATTGTCTTTTCCGATAAAACATTCCAGCTGTAATTCGGGAATATGTGCAAAAGCCGAGCGGTTTCCTCCGTTTTTAGGGACCAGAGCCAATCGCCTCAGATTTATATCAGATAATCCCGCACAACTATGCATAAAATCCGTTTCATCTTGATGTCCTGCAATAATTTGGGGAAAGCCGTTTGCCATTCCCAAAACATCGCGCACCGTAAGTCGTTTGCCCGAATACTTGACTGGTTCCAGCTTTTCTTTGGTTATTCTGTTTGCAATCAAGGTAAACCTCTTACGACTTTGAGGAATTCCGTAATCAGCCGTATTGTGAATACCGAAATGGACGGTAAATCCTTTTTCTTCCAATAATTTTATGAAATTATCAAGCCCGCTTTCTTTCATCCTGCTCAGAATTCCCGGTACGTTCTCTACAACAACATATCCGGGGTTGAAATATTCTACAAACCGCTGAAACTCCAAAAGCAAACTCTTGGATTTTTCCGATTTTCGTTTGTCTGTTTGAATAACGCTCCAATATTGACAAGGACTACAACCTATAAGAATCAAATCATCATCATTCTTTTTTAAGCCGAGTTCCTTTTCCAATGTTTCAGGCTGCAATTCAAAAACATCAGCCTGTATAAATTTAGCATTTATATTGGCTTCATATGTTTCTTTGCAGCTAGGTTCGTAATCTATCCCGGCTAAAACTTGAATACCGGCGGATTGCATTCCATAGCTCATCCCGCCTCCGCCACAGAAAAAATCGACCGCCTTTAATTTACTGTTTTTCATTTCCATTTAAATAATTAGGTCTGTGAGAACTAACTTCATATAACATATAATTCATTGCTTATCAAAAATAATTTGCGATTTTATTAAAATTCATGCATCTAAACAAGCTATAGCTTAATTTCCTCAAGACGAGCGGATACCTCCAAACGCACACCTCACAGAAAGGTCGTCTGAAACCCATTTCCAGACGACCTTTTGCCACTTTGCAAAACAAATCTTCCCGCTACCCTCTCCCCAAACGTCGCCCGAACCAGTAAACTCCCCATGTTTCAACAACTTCTTGGAAGCAAACCATGTCCGGTATCTACCTACCCCGCCTATTTCCGCCCCACATCATCGAACGCGGTCTGCTGTATTTTCAGCAGGGCAAGGTTCGCAATGTCCAAAAAACTTCCTCAGGGCGTTATCGGGCGGAGGTGTTCGGTTCGGAAAACTATTCGGTATGGCTGAAGCTGGATAGTGATTTGTACATTAAGGACGGGGGCTGCGATTGTCCTTATGGCTGGGCGTGCAAGCATATGGCGGCGTTGTGGTATGCGGTGCGCGCTCAAACGCCGGAGGGGCAGCCTGACGAATCTGACGCGCAACAGCCTAAAAAGGGCGGCAATCCGTATCGGCAGCAGCTCTCCAAAATCTTTTCCCGAACCCGATATTATGATTACTACGAAGCCGCTGATTTGGGCTTCAGGCTGCAAAACTGGTTGGAAGATGTGGCACAGGAGGGGACGGAGGCGTTGCAACAGGCTTTGCCTCTGTTGATACCGCGTTTGCAGGATGCTTTTGAAAAGGCGGACGATTCGGACGGTATGTTGGGCGATGCTATGTATATGGCAATCGACCTGCTGGAAGAGGCGGTCATGGAAAACGTCCCGAAGCGTTTGATTAATTTTTTGGATAAATGTTTGGACGACAGCCGCTATTTTGATTTCTCCGAGGCAGGCAATAAAATCTACCAAATCCGCGCCCGAATCTGGCGGCTGCGCGGCGAATGGCAGGCGTGGCAAGATTATGTGGTTAAACGTTTGGCTGCTACCGAGTCGGGTTGGGAATATGAATTTTGGGCATTTGAGGGTTGGCAGGTTTTGCAGGCGAAAGGCGATACTGCTGCCGCGCAGGATTATTTCAGACGACATCTGCGCCTGCCGAAATTCAGACAAATTGCGGTAGAACAAGCAGTCGGGCAGCAAGATTGGGTGGAAGCGGAACGCCTCTTGCGCGAAGGGATCAGCATTGCCGAAGCTGAAGGAACACTCGGCACACTGCACAAATGGAAGCTGCAACTTTTCGATGTATTGAAGGAAACCGGTAAAAATGTACGCGAAATCGCAGCGGATTTGGCGTTTTCCACCAGCCTTTCATTGCCGCATTATGAAGCGTGGAAAGCCACGTTTTCCGCCGCCGAATGGCCGTATGAATTTAACCGCCTGCTTGCGCGCTTGTCGGGTCAATATTCGCTGCAAGCCGAAATATTGGAGCATGAACAGGAATTCGACCTGTTGCTTGCCCTATTACAGCAACACCTCTTGTTGTTGTACCCGATGGATCGTTTTGCCCCGTCTTTCCCCGAGCCGTATCACGACCAAATCGTAGCTTGCTACCTGAAAATCTTTGCGGCTGAAATCAATAAGGCAAGCAACCGTAAGCAATACCGCCAGCTCTTGAACCAATTAAAGACCCTCCGTCGCCAATATTCCGCTCAACGGCAGGCGATGGAAGACTTTGCCGACGAAATCAGGGAACGATATAGCGAAAAACCGCGCCGGCCTGCGCTGTTGGAGGAGTTGGATCGGGCGGGGTTTTAGGAGAAAGCTGTTCATCTTCACTTTTGTAATGGATCTTTCCAAATAGGCTTAAAATCCTTACACATATTCAACGTATCGATTACTCGAAGTTTATGAATATTTAATACAGTCAGAAAATATAAGTGGAAATATTAAGTCTAAGTCGTATGAAGATATCCATAAGTAAGCTGTAGCCAACATCAAACCGCGTGCGTGCCTTTGGGCACACACCCTTGTAT
>NZ_JBQCXF010000226.1:0-4680 GCF_051956635.1 Neisseria sp. P0022.S010
TCCAGAAACGGGTTTGGTGACCGAAGTGAACACCGGCTTCAATCATCTGACGCATAGTAATTTGAGACATGTTATTTCCTTGAAAGGGTTAAAGAGCACACATTCAATCGCATAGAACTTGATAGGCCAGGCCTATTGTCAAGCACCCTTCGGCGAAAGTGGGCATAAGTTTTAAAAAATAAAAGAGTGTTTCCGAAATGGAAAACTGACGGATTATAGCGGATAAGAGGCCGTCTGAAAAGGGATTTTATACCTTTCCGTCCTGTTTTTCATCCGTCTGTACCGCCTTTTGTCGGGCCGCTTCAAACTCCGCCTGCTCCTGCCGTTTCATCAGGCGGTTGCGGCGGCGGATGGTTACGACGAAGACCGTGAACACGGTAGGCAACACTGCCCAAAAAACCAAATAAATCAACGCGCGCGCAATACTCGGCTGCGCGGCGGAAAACATCACGGCAACAAAAAGATAGCCGATGGCGACAATGTGCCACATCGTGTGCGTCCTGTTTGAATGTTAACAAAATCGTTATAATAGCAACATTCTACCGCAATCCCGAAAGGCCGTCTGAAAATGAGGAATCCCGAAAAATCGGCACTACGTAAACAGTTCCGCCGCGCACGCGCTCAAATGAGCGCAGACGAGTGGAACACCGCTACTGAAACCATCAACCGCCTGCTCAAGCCCTACATCAAAAAAGGACGGAAAATTGGCGTGTATTGGCCGATGGGCAAGGAATTGCGATTGGACGGCTTTGTCCGTGCCGCACAAAAACGCGGCGCAAAACTCTACCTGCCCTATATCGAACCAAACACGCGGCGGATGTGGTTCACCCCCTACCCTGCCGACGGCGCCAAACAAGAACGCAAACGCGGCCGCGCTAAATTGAGCGTCCCCCAATTTACCGGCAAAAAAATCCGCGTCCACCAACTCAGCCTGCTGCTGGTCCCCATCGTCGGCATCGACAAACGCGGCTACCGCCTCGGACAAGCCGGCGGCTATTACGACGCCACCCTCTCCGCCATGAAATACCGCCTGCAAACCCAAACCCTGGGCGTAGGCTTCGGCTGCCAACTGACCGACACCCTGCCGACCGAACCCCACGACCTGCCGCTGGACGGGTTTGTATCGGAGTCGGGCGTGCTGATGTTCAAACATCATTAATCAATAGCTTTCAGACGACCTCAGAGATGCCGTCCGTTAAGACACTATAAAAGGCTGTCTGAAAACTCAAACCATCAAATACAAAGGACCCCCATGACTGATTTCTCATCCACTCCCGTTTTATCCTTCGACCGCGTCCGTCTCGAACCTTTAACAACGGCACACGAAGCCGGTTTGCGCGAAGCAGTTTGCGACGGCGAAGTTTGGAAGCTGAACGTAACCACCGCGCCCGAACCTCACCAAGTAGCTGACTATATCCGCACCGCCATACAAACCCGCCTCGCCTTTGCCGTCATCGACGAAGACACGGGAAAAATTGTCGGCTCGACTTCGCTTTACCACATCGACCCCGCCATCCCACGCCTCTACATCGGTTTCACATGGTATGCCCTGTCGGCACAGCGCACGCACATCAATACCGCCTGCAAAATCATGTTGCTCGACTACGTTTTCGACACTTTAAACTGCCGTTGCGCCTGCTGGCAGACCGACAACCTCAACACCGCCTCCCAACGCGCCATCGAACGCTTGGGCGCACACCAAGACGGCATCTTGCGCTGCCACAAGCTGCGGAAAGACGGCAGCGTGCGCGATACGGTTGAATACAGCCTGCTGCGTGAGGAATGGCCGCAGGCAAGGGTAAAACTGCTCGAAAAAGCGGCAGCTTATGACGCGTCCTGAAAAAACGTTTTCTTCTTCATTTTTTCATCAAAACACGTCCATCTTGCTGACAATCCGAACTCTTTAAAAAATTAATGAAATAAGGTGCAACACCGTCAATCCCCTGATAAATAAAGGCCGTCTGAAAGTTTCAGACGGCCTTTATTCGGATTAAACCTTACTTGGCATCTTTAAACCCGCGTTTTAAATGCACCATCAGCAATGCGACGGCGGCAGGTGTTACGCCGGAAATGCGGCTGGCTTGGCCGACGGTTTCGGGTTTGTGCTGGTTGAGCTTTTGCTGCACTTCTGCCGACAAACCTTTGACTTTGCTGTAATCAATATCCTCAGGCAGCTTTAAGGTTTCGATGTCGCGGCGGCTGTCGATTTCTTCGTTTTGGCGGTCGATATAGCCTTGGTATTTGACTTGGATTTCGACTTGTTCAATCACGTTTTCAGGCAGCCTGCACTCGGGTTCTGCGCCTTCGAGCGTCATCAGTGCGGCGTAGTCGAGGTTCGGGCGGCGCAGGAGGTCGTGCAGGTTGGCTTCGCGGCTGAGTTTTTGTCCGAACACGCGGATTTGTTCGTCTTCGGCGAGTTTTTGCGGCGTGTACCACGTTGTTTTCAAACGCTGGATTTCGCGTTCGATGGCTTCACGTTTTTCGTTGAACATGCGCCATTGCGCTTCACCGACCAAGCCGATTTTGTGGCCGTCTTCGGTCAGGCGCATGTCGGCGTTGTCTTCTCTGAGTTGCAGGCGGTATTCGGCGCGGCTGGTGAACATGCGGTAGGGTTCGTTCACGCCTTTGGTGATGAGGTCGTCGACCAATACGCCGAGATAGGCTTGTTCGCGGCGCAGCAGGAGCGGGTCTTGTTCGCGGACGTATTGCACGGCGTTTGCTCCTGCGAGCAGGCCTTGTGCGGCGGCTTCTTCGTAGCCGGTGGTGCCGTTGATTTGTCCGGCGAAGAAGAGGCCTTGGATGGTTTTGGTTTCGAGGCTGGCTTTGAGGTTGCGAGGGTCGAAGTAGTCGTATTCGATGGCGTAGCCGGGGCGCAGGATATGGGCGTTTTCCAGGCCTTTCATGCTGCGCACGAGCGCGATTTGGATGTCGAACGGCAGGCTGGTGGAGATACCGTTAGGATAGTATTCGTGCGTGGTCAGGCCTTCGGGTTCGAGGAAAATCTGATGGCTGTCTTTGTCGGCGAAGCGGTTGATTTTGTCTTCGATAGACGGGCAGTAGCGCGGGCCGACGCCTTCGATTTTGCCGGTGAACATGGGGCTGCGGTCGAAACCGCTGCGGATAATTTCGTGTGTTTTCAAATTGGTATGCGTAATCCAGCAGGACACTTGGCGCGGGTGCATTTCGGCGTTGCCGCGCACGGAAAAGACGGGTATGGGCGTGTCGCCGGGCTGTTCGGTCAATTGGGAGAAATCAATCGTGCGCCCGTCGATACGCGGCGGCGTGCCGGTTTTCAGACGACCTTGCGGCAGATTCAATTCGCGCAAACGTCCGCCCAGCGATTTGGCGGCGGGATCGCCGGCGCGGCCGCCTTCGTAGTTTTCCAAACCGATGTGGATTTTGCCGGACAAAAACGTGCCTGCGGTCAGCACGACGGCGCGGGCTTTGAATTCCACGCCCATCGCGGTGATTACGCCTGAAATACGGTCGCCGTCGAGCGTTACGTCGTCAACCGACTGTTGGAAGAGATCGAGGTTTTCTTGGTTTTCCAACATTTCGCGGATGGCGGCTTTATATAGGATACGGTCTGCCTGCGCACGCGTAGCTCGCACTGCCGCGCCTTTGCTGGCGTTCAAGCGGCGGAACTGGATACCGGATTTGTCGGTGGCCAACGCCATCGCGCCGCCCAATGCGTCGAGTTCGCGCACGAGGTGACCTTTGCCGATGCCGCCGATGGAAGGGTTGCACGACATTTGGCCGAGGGTTTCGATGTTGTGTGAGAGCAGCAGGGTTTGCGCACCCATACGTGCGGCGGCAAGCGCGGCTTCGGTACCGGCATGGCCGCCACCGACGACAATCACGTCGTAGGTTTTGGGGTAAATCATGTAAGTCATGTTGTGTGTTCTGTAAAGGTTTCAGACGGCCTTTTGTTGATCAGGCCGTCTGAAAAGTGGAATCAAATCTTAA
The DNA here is from genome assembly GCF_051956635.1 of Neisseria sp. P0022.S010. NCBI lineage: Bacteria > Pseudomonadati > Pseudomonadota > Betaproteobacteria > Neisseriales > Neisseriaceae > Neisseria > Neisseria sp. P0022.S010. Next base: position 3,967 of record NZ_JBQCXF010000226.1, read on the forward strand.
AACCAAGCTTAGAAGGTATAGCCTGTTTCCAATTCGTCATCGCCGACCAATTCGACCAGCAATGCATACAGCGGCGCCAAATCGTTGTAACGGCGGGATACGCGGCGCAAGTAGTTCAAGAAGCGCGGAATTTCAGGGCGGTATTTGTCTTTGCCGTCGCGGTAGTACAGACGGGCAAAAATACCGGCCACTTTCAAATGGCGTTGTACGCCCATCCATTCAAACCAGCGGTAGAACTCGTCAAACTCGGCAGGCACTGGTAGCTCGGCAGCGCGTGCTTTTTCCCAGTAACGGATGACCAAGTCCAATACAAATTCTTCTTCCCATTCGATAAATGCATCGCGCAGCAGCGATACCAAATCATAGGAAATCGGGCCGTAAAGCGCGTCTTGGAAGTCCAACACACCCGGGCGGCCTTTTGCCAGCATCAGATTGCGGACGATAAAGTCGCGGTGAACGTAAACTTTAGGTTGTGCCAACAGGGGAGGCAGCAAAGTATCGACGGTTTGTTGCCACAACTGGCGTTGTTTGAAGGTCAACTCGCGGCCCAATTCTTTGGCCACAAACCATTCGGGGAACAAGTTAATCTCGCGCAGCATGACTTCGCGGTCGTATTCCGGCAGTTTGCAGGGTTGGCTGGCTTTTTGCAGTTCGATCAGTTCGTCGATGGCTTCGAGCAGCAGGGCTTTGTGGGCGGTTTCGCTGTTTTCCTGA
>NZ_JBQCXF010000227.1:0-4660 GCF_051956635.1 Neisseria sp. P0022.S010
GTTCTTTTTCGCCCATGCTTTTAATTTCTTCAAGAAAACCTCTCCCATTGGACGTGGATTACCTGAGAATAAAGTATTTAACCCGTTATTTTTGATAATTTGATGACGCAACGCTAAACGTTCTTCATGATTTTCAGCCAAACGAATAGCGCGCTCAATATATTCATCAATCGTATTTGCAATCAGCCAATCCGGCAAACCTAAACGACGGAATAAACCTTCATCAATGTGTTCGTGTACTTCCGCTCCGGTTTTACAGATACCTACCAATCCCATGGTGACCATATCAATAATGCCATTAGTATTGCCGAACGGAAGTGGATTTAACATCATGTCACAATCCTTAATGAGGCCAAGATATTCTTGGTAAGGCGTTTGCTGATGTGCCGTCGCATCATCTCCTAAATACGATTTAATAAAACGAGCTACATATGGATGCGTAATACCATATGATTGTCCCAGCATAAAATGAAAATGTATTTTCACCGCTGCTTTATCTCTGATAATCCTTAATATTTCCAAGAAATACGGATTTAATTTCATCGTAGTCGCTGCAATACCAATATTGATAACTGCCGGATTCTCACGTAACACATATTCCACATTGGTCGGTGCAAAGGCTGATGGAACATAAGGCAACGCATCTTTTGGAAGACGTAAAAGAGTCTCACTAAAACAATCTTCAGAGCCAACATAATCATCTTCAACCACAACATATTCAATGAAGTCAGAATATGTTGTTGCCGGATGACCTAACGCAATGGCTTGAATTGGCGCAACACGGGTATTGCTGAGGAAGATAGATAACAAATCCATACCAATAGACGGCATATATAAGATTGCAGCTTGATTTTTTTCACAAATATCACGAACAAGCCCCATTCTACTATATATATGATCGTCATGAGGAGATAAAACGAACTCATCAAAAACAGCTCGTCCCTGTTCATCGATTCGCTCACTCCCAATACCAATTAAATAAAAATGTTCACGCGCAGCAATCATGGATGTTGAGTGAGTTCGGTAAATAGAGTGTGCCATGTTGAAATGTTCCAAGATAACAACCATTACCGGTTTTCCATCTCGATAACCAATTTGAGAAACATCAAGATCTTTCCAGCCACATAAGAAATGATTTCGGCGAATCACTGTGTTTAAGGCTTTTTTTACATCATGTTTATTTGGTGCAACATCATAGCTGCAATGCATATACACATCATGACAAATACTATTAGGTACAGAATTTAAATCAGATAATGTGGCAAGCTTTTCAGGGAACCATTGTAAAATCGCAGCGCGCTTTGAAAACGCAGCAGGCGTACCAATAAAGCGCCCTGATTGCAATGCAAAGCAAAGTGAAGCACAAACATCAGGCGCAATATTCCACAGCATATCTAAATTAAGATTTAGGTTAGACTCCGGAAAATACATAATGCAAAACTTCACTAAGGAGTCGCGATTAGACTCAAGCTCAACTTCCAAAGAGCCAGGAACCGGATTTTTGTTATAAACCTGTAAGATATGATCAGCATTAATATAACTTGAGCTTGCAAAAATCATCGCCATCCAACGTTGGAATGAGAAAAAACGCTGCATACCGATATCTGAAATGGTAAGTTCTTGATCAGTAAATAGTTTTGTAATGACATTCGCCATTCTGTGGCAAAAATAGACGACAAGATCCATATCAAGCGTTTCCGCTTGATATTGTTCAGGATAAGAAAACTCAATCTGACCTAAAAGCCCAAAATTGTCATCTAGCTCAGTTAAAATAGCTAATAAAATGCTACAAGCTCGTTCATAGTCTTTTTGTTCTACCGCTTGTTCTAACAATTCAATATTCGGTGAAATCACCTCAGCTTGTTCAGCAGTGACTTTTTTATTCATCCTAGCTCCTATAGCTAATTACGTGTTAAATGATTATGTATTAATACGTTTAAGTGTATCCCTACTTCATGAATAACCTTTTCAAACGATGACGTCAGACTATCAATCCGAATAGAGGTAATATTTGGATACCATAAATTGTTTCCACTTCCATATCCCCAACGCCAATCGCCAATAAAAGGCAAAAGTAACAATGTTTTCACTCCTAAAGCACCGGCCAAATGCGCAACTGATGTATCCACCGTCACAAGATAATCTAAATTAACTAAATAAGTAGCTGTTTCCCATAAGGTTTTTGCATTTTTGGCTAAATTTGGAATCTGATATTCAGCTAATAATTTTTTTTCTTCAAGATTGCATTCTTTCTGTAAGCAATACCAATTAGCCCCTTCTATATCAAATAAGAGTCTTAAAAGTTCAGGTTGGTGAATAGAACGAAAAGCATCATTTTCATGGGTGGGATTTCCTCGCCAAACAATCCCAATATTCAATTTATCAGGCATTTGTGAAATTTTCTTTTTTGCATTATCAATACTTTGCTGATCGATAAAAAGATAAGGATGACGCTTCACAATTTGATAAAAAGGAAGATCAATATATGCCATGATATCATGTGGAAAACTCCAATAATCAAAACCATCATCCAGCTCAAGATCGATCTTTTTACTATCAATCACGACATCAATATCCAGATGACTCTTCAATAATTTCACAACGGGAGTTTGTGCAATGAGTGTGATTTTTCTTACATTAAGTTGTTTTTTTAGTGCATAAGCTAATTGAGCAAACATCAACTCATCACCCAGACCGAATTCAGTCCAAATAACAAAATGTTTTCCCAATAAATTTTGCCCTTGCCATTTTTTTATTTGATGTACAGCTTTAGGGGGAGTTTTGGTTCTACGTGCATCAGACACCAAAGGTTGGCGCATTTTAAAACCTTTGCAATAATCTCCAGCCGTGATAACAGACAATGCCTTATATATTTCAATACCTTGATGATTAAAGCGTTGTTGAAAAGAAGCCCAACTTGCTTCAACCCCTTCAACTAATCCTAAGGTTTGATAAATATTGCAACGGTACATAATAGGCTCTATGGCAAAGGGAGATAATATTTCCATTTTATCAATCCATTGCAGTGCCATATCAAATGCTCTAGTTTCTAAAAAATAAGAAAGTTCTTGTTCATATACCTCATAGCTTTTATTCTGAACCACTTTCGAAAGTATTAAGATTGGGATCTCATCCGAAGAGGGAAAGATTTCTACAAACTCAGCCACTCTTTTCTTGAATTTATCAAATTGGAGATGACACTTTTTCGGCATTACAATAATACCGTTATTCTTCAAAACCCTCAGACAGCAAATAAAACTGCTGTAATTAAGACTGTAAGTTTCATCAACCAAAATAATATCGAAATGATTGGAAGGCAGCCCATGTAATTGATGAGGCTCTCCCATTTCCGGCGTCCAGTTTATTTTGTTTAAATTGGCTATGTAATTTTTATCAAAATTACTCAAAAAAGTAGGATCGCATAACAAAAGTGCGGTCATTTTTTCAGTAGTTTCAAAAGAAGTTTGTGTATTTTCCATAAGAAAAACCTGATAAAAATCGTGAGAGCTTACACTCTCACGATTTTATTTAGATTAGCGTTTACAATTAGCTATTGATTACCATTTGTAACCAACACCTGCCGCAACGCCTTTTTCGCCACTGCTGCTTGCTGCCATATTCAATTTGATAACAACTTTTCCGTTATCCGATGCGCGTGAGTAGCCCACAGCAACGGAAGCTGCACCACCTTGAGAACCTACAGCAGCACTAATCATTGAGTCACCGGCAGTATAAACTTGAGGCAATGCTGTTACTGCCATTGCATTAGCAGCGTAACCACGCATTTCCTTGTTCATCTTATCTACACGGTTGTTTAACTCATTGATCTTAGCCGGACTTCCTGCGACCTGATCTAATGCACGATTCAACTGACCTACAGTTGCGGCATCAGAATCTTTAACACCATCTCCCACATTGTGGATTTGGTTACCGCCCATATCAACGTTTGTACCGTTTTCAACTTTAACAGTATGACCAGCGCCACCTAAGGTTGCATTTTTCGCAGTCAAGTTGCCCGCAACTACAGTTCCTGCAGTCACTTTAGTTACGTTAATGTCATTAGTTAATGCTACAGTGATATTGCCACCAGTTTGACTGATCTTAATATTATCGCCTGCTTTAAATCTAACAACATTATTTGCTGCGTTGATGGTGGTTTCTGTTCCAGGTTCAGTCTGTAAAGTCCAACCTTTATCAACAGCTTGAAGCGCTTTTGACACTTTGCCATCAATGCCATTTGCTGTAGTCAATGCATTAGCTGCATCTGTTGCCGCTTTACCGGCTTTGGTATCTGCCGCTACCGCTTTAGCATCTGCCGCTTCAGCTTTCGCTACCGCACCATCAGCTTTAGCATCTGCCGCTACAGCTTTATCGTCTGCTGCTTTCGCTGCATCTTTAGCTTCGCCTGCTTTCGCTAATGCATCTGCTGCATCTGTTGCCGCTTTACCGGCTTTAGTATCAGCTGCTACCGCTTTAGCATCTGCCGCTTCAGCTTTCGCTACCGCACCATCAGCTTTGGTATCTGCCGCTACTGCTTTAGCATCTGCCGCTACAGCTTTATCGTCTGCTGCTTTCGCTGCATCTTTAGCTTCGCCTGCTTTCGCTAATGCATCTGCTGCATCTGTTGCCGCTTTACCGGCTTTAGTATCAGCTGCTACCG
>NZ_JBQCXF010000228.1:0-4639 GCF_051956635.1 Neisseria sp. P0022.S010
GTTTTTCGCGTTCGTGTTTGCAGTTGCCGATGATGTACACGCCCAGCTTGTCGAAAAGCTTGGCAATTTTCGGATAAGTTTCCGGATCAAGGCCGCGCGCGTGGTAGAACACTTTGGTTTTCGGCGAAGCGAGCTTGGCTGCAATGGCGCAGGCTGGAACGATACGCGCCATTTGGCAGTGAATCACATCAGGTTTTTCTTTTTTCAGCAGCTTCATATAGGCAAACATGCCTTTGACGTAACCCAAAAGACCGCCTTGGTAAAAATCGATCGGCTGCCAACGGATGCCCAATGCTTGCGCTTCCTGAATCAGAGGGCCGTCTGAAGAGGCCAATACGATATCGTGTCCGCGTTGTTTGAGCAGGCGGCCGAGGCGGAAAGTGGCGTTTTCAGTGCCACCGAGACCGGACATGGAGGTAGTCAGGATGATTTTCATGATGGTTTCTTCGTATCGTATAGTGTTTCGTTGTATGCGTAAGCGGCCATATCTTTCAGCTTGGGCGCAACAAATACGCTGTAAATAAAAATCAGCAGGCAGGGCAGCCAGATAAACGGCATACGTAAAATGGTGGATGGAATAAAACCGGCCAGCAGGAAAATGCCCAAGGCAACCCAAGCCAGTACGCGTGATTTATTGGTTAGTGCACGGCTTGAGGCAGTGTAGAGGAAATAAAACGCTACAAATGCAATAAAGCCGAGCAGGGAAATTATGCCGAAACCCAAATACAGTTCGATGATAAAACTGTGCGGATTTTCAAAACCCACGCTGTTACTCAAGTGGCCGCCGAAATATTCGCGGAAGTTTTTAGGACCGTAACCGGTCAGCAGCAGGGGCGGATTGTTCCAGAAGTAGTTGTAAATCTCCTGACGGTAGGACACGGAGTTGTCGCTGCCCAAGTCGTACAGGAAGAGGTACACGCGGCTGGAAAAACGTTCCAAAAACTGGTTGCCGTTGAGCGACAGCAAAAATTCCGCAATCGCGCGTGACGGAATCATCGACAACACTAACGCCAGCAAACCAGCTACGCCGACTGTAATAAAACCGTTTTTGCGATAGGCCGTATAAACCAGCAAAATCAACAGGTAACAGCCGATGGCGGTACGCGATACACTGGCGAAAATGGCCATGCCCAACAGCAGGAACAAACCCCAGCCCAGTAGTTTTTCTTTGTGTTTTCGTCCTTGGAGTTGGAAGAAAAACAAAATGGCAGGTGCAAGGCAGACTGCGGTGGCGGCAAGGTTGTTCGGGTTAAAGAACAAGCCTTTGAGTGAACCTTCATCAATAGCCAACTCATCGCTGGCGCTCACAAACTGAATGCCGGTGGCCAACTCTGCAAAAGGCGGCACGGCGATAAACAGCGTAAATACGATAAGGAACTTTTGAATCGTTCCCAAAGGGTCGTCGGCACGTTTCGATACTTGGTAAAACAAGTAGAAGAAAGCCGGAATCGCCATAAAAAACAAAATATCCATGTACTGCGTCGGCGTCAGCGACGTAATACCCATGTGGATGGCAGGCCAGATGCACATGGCGGTCAGGGCGCAGAGCATGGCAAAAATCTTGCGCGGAATATGCTTGCTTTCCAGAAAAAATACGACAAAACCAAGCAGTACAAATATCAGGGTCAGCGGGTTGTCGATACGCGGCACGCCGACCTTAAAGGACAGCGCGGGTCCCAGCATATAGGCTGCGAGCATGATGTATAGGATGTAAGTGTATAAGTTCAGACGTTTTATTTTCATGGTCATTCTGTTGTTATCGTAGAGACGTGGATCTCAGGTTGGCTATTTTGCCGAACGGTTTAATTTGGCTTTGATTTTTTCGGTCGTGGCAAATAGTGCGTGTTTGTATTTTAGGAACAGGAAACCCAGTCCGACTGCCCATGCCAGAGCAAACCAAATGTAGTTGTCGCGCGTACCCAGCCAAGTGTAGGCAAGGCAGATCATCAGGCAGAGCGTTGAGTTGGTATAAATCTTCAGGCGCGGCAAAGGTTGCCATAGGCGTGAAGAGAATTCGGTTTTAAAGATGAAAAACAGCCAAAAAGCCGTTGCGCTGGCCATAGCCGCACCTTTTGCACCAAATTTCGGTACCAGCAGATAGAGCAGGGCGGTATTGGCGATAAAGGCAACGATGTTGATGACGGTAATCAGCCAAGTCGAGCGAACGACGTTCAAACCGATGCCGCTGACTTCGGTCAGCGTGTAAAACAGGGGGAAGAGCATACACGAGAGCAGGATAAATTGAACCTGCGTGTATTTTTCCGGCAGTATCCAGGTCGCCATCGGCGAGAAAATCCCGATGAGGCAAATCATTGCGCTGATGAGGACGGTCATGGAAAGCGTGATGTCGCCGATTTTGTCCAGATTGTTTTTTTCTTCTACCCATTTGAACACCAAAGGCGCCCAAATGGTGGAAAACACGCTTTGGAAAATCAGGGCGACGGCGCCAAAGCTGACCGCCATCGAGTAAATGCCCAACTCGTCCAAGCCCGAGATGTTTTTGAGGACGAAGCGGTCAATCGAAGTCAGGCCCCAATAGGCCAAGTTGCCGAATGCCAGCGGCAGGCCGTAGCGCAGGCCGTCCCGATGCAGCTCGGGCGACCATTTCGCATGGGAAACGGCTTGCAGGTCTTGGCACAGCTGATATATCAACAGTACAACGGTCAGCACTTGGGCTGCGGTGTAGGTAAAAACCAGCGAAGTAGTATTGGTAGGCAAGCCGGAAGCAATCACGGCAAAAACCAACAACAAAATCAAGAATTTCGGCGCAAGCTGGCTGACGGAAAAGCCAATGCCTGCTCTTTCATCCGCAAAATCAGAGCTAAAAAACGGGTAATCAGCGTGGTGGTCAAGAAAATCAGAAAGAGAATCCCCAAATTTGCGCTGGGGATGTCAAAAATGATTTCAGACGGCCATGATGCGTTTATCAATAACACTAAAACCACAACCGCCACAGTCAGAATCAATGGCGATAAAAAAACGGATTTGAACAGCGCGGCCTTGTCTTTAACGGCGTAATAGTCGCGAATATAGGATTGGTCCAGCCCCAAGCCCAAGAGCAGAATGCTCAGTCCGGCAATGGTCTGCAAGAGTACGATACGGCCGATGTCTTCCGCAGGGAAGTACCATGAGATGAGTGGCAGGGAAAGCAGGCCGAAGGCGGCGCTTCCTACCGGGCCCAATGCGTAGCCGAGAATTTTTTTCGCGTTCATATTATTTGTTTTCAGACGGCCAGAAGTTCGAGCTGAGCGTTTTTTGTAAGGTATGTGTTGTTACCGTTGCCGGTTTGCCAAGGCCGTCTGAAAAACAAATGGCCTTGGGAAACCGGCCGCCGTCCCGGTCGGGGAAACCGGAGGCAGCCGGATGCGTTTGAAGCAAGATTATGCTTTGATGACTTTAGGATTTTTCACTGGGAATTTGCCGCGTGTATCGACAATCAGCTTGGCATGTTCGGTAATCATGTCATAGTCGAATTTGTCGTGATCGGTGGTCAGAACCACGCAATCGTATTGGGCGACAGTTTCAGGGGTCAGCGCTTCGCTCTTCAGATCGAAGTAGTGGTGGCCGGGGATGTGTGGGAACTCTGGAACATGCGGGTCAGAGTAGGAAACCACTGCGCCCAGTTTGTGCAGGCGGTCCATGACTTCCACAGACGGGCTTTCGCGCATATCGTCCACGTTTTTCTTGTAGGCGATACCCAATACCAAGATTTTGCTGTCTTTGATAGAACGGTTGTGGTCATTCAAAGCCAGGCCGACTTTTTCGATAACGTAGTCGGGCATATGGGAGTTCACTTCACCGGCCAGCTCGATGAAACGGGTGTTTACGCCGTATTCGCGTGCTTTCCAAGTCAGGTAGAACGGGTCGATAGGGATACAGTGGCCGCCCAAGCCAGGGCCCGGGTAATAAGCAACGAAGCCGAACGGTTTGGTTGCAGCGGCATTGATGACTTCGTGAATGTCGATGCCCATTTTGTCGGCAACGATTTTCATCTCGTTCACCAAGCCGATGTTTACGGCGCGGTGGATGTTTTCCAGAAGTTTGGTCAGCTCGGCCGCTTTGGTGGAGCTTACTGGAACAACTTTATCGATGGCAGGTTGGTACAGCGCAAGGCCGACTTCCAAACAATCAGGGGTGTGGCCGCCGATGACTTTTGGAATGGTACGGGTTTCAAAGTTAGGGTTACCCGGGTCTTCACGCTCAGGAGAGTAAACCAAGAATACGTCTTGACCGACTTTCAAGCCGCCTTCTTCCATGCGCGGCAGCAATTCTTCTTCGGTAGTGCCGGGGTAGGTGGTGGATTCCAAAGACAGCACTTGACCGGCGCGCAGGTAGGGTTTTACCGCATCGGTAGTGTCGATCACAAAGCTCATGTCCGGCTCGCGGTATTTGTTCAGCGGAGTCGGTACGCACAAAATAACGGCTTCTACTTCGCCGATGCGGGAGAAGTCGGTCGTTGCTTCAAACAGGCTGTTGGAAGCAGCGGCAATTTTGTCGGAAGGGATATGCTCAATGTAGCTTTCGCCTTTGTTGAGCTTGTCGACTTTGGTTTTATCGATGTCGAAACCCAAAACTTGGTAACCGATGTCCACATAGCGCAGCATCAGTGGTAAACCAACGTAGCCTAAGCCGACGATGC
>NZ_JBQCXF010000229.1:0-4636 GCF_051956635.1 Neisseria sp. P0022.S010
TAAAAGGTCGTCTGAATGCTTTGAATATCAAGTTTCAGACGGCCTTTTTATGTTTTGATGGAAATTTATCTTCAAATTTATCCACAAATTTTGTTTATTCAAAAATAATTTATTACAGCGATTCATCTACGCTCAAAATTTGCTTCATTCTTTGTAAGAGCATTTCACAAAATACTGCTTTCTACTCTATTTACTGACTTACTATCTGCTCAATCGATCTGTATTTACAGACTGCTATGCATCAAACTGGATCTGCACTCAATGCTTTTCACAAAGGTATTCCAATCTTTTGGAAAAAATTTGCTTCTCCAAATAAATACTTTTCCTTTGATAATACAGCCCGAGACCTTTGCAATAACATAGGTTACTAAAATTTTATGCTCAATCTCATTTTCAAAATGCAAAACCTTTCTGATTTTTCCTACTTTTTGCTCAATATTAGGAGGGTTTTAGTCAATTGAAAATTTTTTGGCGCATTTTTATGCGTCAAATTTCGTTAATAGACTATTTTTGCAAAGGTCCCAGCCCTTCTTTAACGCAGCCTTGCTCCTGTTTCTCCGTCAATAATCTGGCTAGGCGTTTTCTGCTTACCTATCAATCCGCCTACAACCCAGACTTTCCTGCCAAACTGTCTTCTGACTTCCCTTTCCGTTTTGCATGCCCGTTTGCCTGCACGATTGCATGAAGTAGAGACTAAAGGCATTTCCAAAACCTGACACAAACGCCTTGCACCTACATGCGCAGGAACCCTGACAGCCAATTTACTGCGTCCTTTCCCACGCAATGAGGGCAATACTTTTTTGCTGGCCGGCAATAAGAAAGTTTTCGGAGCCGGCCATGCTTCATGAAGCATGGTTTGGATATTTTCAGACGGCCTTTGCAGCAAAGGTTGCAACTGTTCCAAGCTATGGCCAATGACAATCATGCCTTTGTGTTGCGGTCGTTTTTTCAGATGAATCAGTTGATTGAGCGCTTTGGACAAAGTAGGGACACAACCCAAGCCATAGCAAGACTCGGTAGGATAGGCGACCAAACCGCCTTTTTTAAGATGCGCCTGCAGCTTGCGTTGGGCTGCAGCCGATAAAATTCTGGGGAACATCATCATAATACCAAGGCCGTCTGAAACTGAGATTGACAGACAATCTGTGTTCAGACGGCCTGTTTCTATTCATTATTAACGGTTGATGGCTTTATCGGCAATGTCTTTACGGTATTGCATACCGTCAAAACGGATTGTTTCCAATGCCTCATAAGCCTTGCTTTTAGCTTGGGCAACATCATCGCCCAAACCGACTACACACAACACACGGCCGCCGTTGGTTACCACTTCGCCTTTTTCATTCGTTGCAGTACCGGCATGGAAAACTTTACCGATTTGATTGGCCTTATCCAAGCCAAAGATCACATCGCCTTTTTTCGGAGAATCAGGATAGTTTTGTGCGGCCAACACTACGCCTACCGCAGTCTGCGGATTCCATTCGGCAGTAACACTATCCAGTTTGCCGTCGATTGCCGCCTCAACCAAATCCACCAAATCGCTATCCAAACGGCTCATAATCGGCTGGGTTTCAGGGTCGCCGAAACGGCAGTTAAATTCGATGGTATAAGGCGCACCAGTTTTATCAATCATCAAGCCCGCGTATAAAAAACCGGTAAATTCATGACCTTCTGCTTTCATACCGGCCACAGTCGGCAAAATAATTTCATTCATAGCGCGCTCGTAAACATCAGGCGTTACCACTGGAGCAGGGCTGTATGCACCCATACCGCCGGTATTAGGGCCTTTGTCGTCATCCAACAGGCGTTTATGGTCTTGACTGGTTGCCATCGGCAAAACATGATTGCCGTCCACCATAACGATAAAGCTCGCTTCCTCGCCTTGCAAGAAATCTTCAATTACGACTCGCGCGCCTGCATTACCCATTTTGTTGCCCAACAACATATCGTCGATAGCAGCATGAGCTTCATCCAAAGTCATGGCGACAATCACGCCCTTACCGGCAGCCAAACCATCCGCTTTAATTACAATCGGCGCACCTTTTTGGTTGACGTAATCATGTGCCGCATCGGCATTTTCAAAGGTTTGGTATTGTGCGGTTGGAATCTTATATTTTGCCATAAATGCTTTAGCAAAATCTTTTGAACTCTCCAGTTGGGCCGCGTATTGAGTCGGGCCAAAAATCTTCAATCCGGCAGCACGGAAGTCATTCACCACGCCCGCCGCCAAAGGAGCTTCAGGGCCGACTACGGTAAAGGCAATATTTTCATTACGGCAAAAATCAATCAAATCTTGATGCGCCGTCAACGCTACATTCTGCAGTTTAGGCTCAATTGCCGTTCCGGCATTACCAGGTGCAACAAAGACAGTTTCTACTTTAGACGACTGCGCCAATTTCCAAGCCAGTGCGTGTTCACGTCCACCATTACCAATAACGAGCAATTTCATACCATCTCCTTGAAGAATAGATGTTGTAAATAAAATTCAATCGATGGAATATTGTTCCATCTTGCCTAGCTGTTTCAAATTAAGAATAATATCGCACCAAGACAACCATACTCTAATTTCAAATAACTAAAGGAAAATCATGCAAAAACGTATTGACGAAATTCAAAGCAAATACCGCGAATGGTGCGAATTACTGCCGCAACTGGAAGCAGATATCGCCCGCTGGAAACATGCCGCAAGCCTCATGCAAGACATGGATGACTTCTATACCAACGAATACCAAGCATGCCATCAGGCCATTGAAGAAGGGGCAGATGTTGATTTACGCACACAGGGCGAATACAGCATTATGAGCGAAGATGCCCTATGGAACGCACTGGGGGAATTTCATCAACTGGCTTGGGAACACCTGCGCTCAAGCGTAAATGCTTTAGACAGATACCAAGGCTAAAACATCAAAGGCCGTCTGAAACTTTTGATTTCTCAAATATGTTCAGACGACCTTTTATTCAAACGGCTTCTCAGTATCTACTTCAATTTGGCGCGTATTTTTCCAAGCAGCAATACAAGCTTCATAATCGGCCAATGCTATTTTCACTGTCAACTTACAATCCAGCTGCAAATCCTGTTCCACAATATCGGCCTGATATTGTTTGGCAATCCGTATAGCCTCATTCAAAACAGGATATTCACACTTCAACCAAACTGTCTTTTCGACATTTTCTTCAACAACTTCAGCTATCGCCAATGCCTGAGCTGTTGATTCCTTATAAGCATGAATCAGACCGGGAACACCCAATAGAGTACCGCCAAAATAGCGTACAACCACAACCAACACATCCGTTACGCCGACAGAATCAATCTGCCCCAGAATAGGGCGGCCTGCGCTTCCGGACGGTTCCCCATCATCGTTTGCGCGAAACTGCATTCCATCCACACCCAATCGATAAGCATAGCACCAATGTCTTGCCTTGTGATGCTCTTCCTTTAATGGGTCGAAATACTTCTTCACATCGGCCAAACTGCGGATCGGATAGGCGTATGCGATGAAGCGGCTGCCTTTATCTTTAAATTCAGCCTGTGTCGGAGTGGTGATGGTTTTATAGGTCGTAATCATGCCAAAATATTTTCAGACGGCCTTTGTTATAAAAGTCCGTCTGAACGTTTCACGTGAAACATTAGTTTTTCAGTGCTTCAGTCAGTTGAGGTACAACTTCAAACAAATCACCAACCAAGCCGTAATCTGCCACATTGAAAATCGGAGCGTCAGCATCTTTGTTGATGGCAACAATCACTTTACTGTCCTGCATACCGGCAACGTGTTGGATGGCTCCGGAAATACCGATAGCGAAGTACAGTTGCGGCGCAACCACTTTACCGGTTTGTCCGACTTGGGCATCATTTGGCGCATACTCGGCATCCACTGCCGCACGGGAAGCACCAATCGCGGCACCCAACGCATCCGCCAAAGGAGTCAACACTTCATTGAATTTTTCAGCACTGCCCAATGCACGGCCACCGGAAACAATCACTTTTGCCTGAGTCAATTCAGGGCGGTCAGACTGGGAAAGTTGACGGTTTACAAAACGGCTCAGGTTTTGAGCAGGCGTTGCCTCAACATTGACCACTTCCGCATTACCGCCTTGTCCGGCAGCATCAAATGCGGTTGCACGGAAAGTCAGCACCAGTTTTTCAGAATTGGATTGAACAGTTTCAAATGCATTACCGGCATAAATCGGACGGACAAATGTCGAGTTATCCACAACTTCGGTTAAATCCGAAACTTGTGGCACATCCAACAGGGCAGCTACTCGGGGCAACAGATTTTTACCGAACGCAGTTGCAGTTGCAGCCACATAGCGGTAATCCGCAGCCAGTTTAACAACCAAAGGCGCTAATTCTTCTGCCAAACCTTCAGTGTAATAGGGTGCATCGGCTACCAGAACTTTCGCTACGCCTGCAACCTGTTTCGCCTCTTCAACCACCGCAGCAGCATTGCTGCCGGCAACCAATAAATCTACATTACCCAATTTGGCGGCAGCCGTTACCGCATGCAAAGTGGTAGGATTCAAATGTTGGTTATTATGTTCCGCAATAATCAATACGCTCATTTCATACTCCTTAGATCACTTTGGCTTCGTTTTTCAGCTTTTCAACCAACTCGGCAACATCAGCCACTTTCACACCGGC